>JBKJLB010000159.1:0-8073 GCA_046597075.1 Pelobium sp. | reverse complement strand
CTGGTGAAAAGCCGAGAATGATTAGCAAGGTGTAAGCTTTTTTGGAGTCACTCAATCGGTGATTAAGCGGGACTGCCAAAAACTATTTGTTGATAAGTTAGAATATAATTCTGCAGCATTTATCCAATTTGCAATGCAATTATGAAATCTGGGTTTATGTTAAAAAAGAAAAATCTTTAGTTAGCTTTATATAAAATCAATATGATGAGAAAAATACTTTTGCTTTTAATCATGGCTAACTTTTCGGCGTATTCACAAATACTTTCAGAAAGAGATCGGGCAACGCTTAAAGATGAAATTTTAGCGGAGCGGTTTAATATTTTACTACCTCAATTAATGGATAAAGCAGAGATTGATATGTGGCTTGTGATTTCAAGGGAGTATAATGAAGACCCGGTAATGAAAACCATGCTACCCTCTACTTGGCTAAATGCAAGGCGAAGAACCATTTTGGTTTTTTATAACAATAAAGAAAAGAATATTATAGAAAAACTTGCAGTAGCTCGTTATGATGTAGGTAAAAATATTACTTCTGCTTGGGACCAAGAAATACAGCCAGATCAATGGCAAGCATTGGAAAATTTGATTAGACAACGTAACCTGAAAAAAATCGGCATCAATATTTCAGAACATTTTGGAATAACAGACGGACTTGTAAAAACAGATTATGACGCCTTGCTCGAAGCACTTCCAGAAGATTTAGAGAGCAAATTGGTTTCTGCAGAAAAACTGGCTATTTCTTGGATTGAAACACGAACTCCAAAAGAAATGGAACTTTACAATACCCTTGTTGAAGTAACGCACCAAATTATTGACGAAGCTTTTTCAAAAAAAGTGATTATTCCAGGCACAACCACTACAGAAGATGTGGTATGGTGGATGCGTCAAAAAATTACAGATATGGGTTTGGAAACTTGGTTTCACCCCACGGTAGATATACAACGGAATAATGAAGCACTAAAAAGCCATATTGAATCCTTTAGCAAAGCAAAAAAAGAGGAAATTATTTTACCTGGAGACTTGTTGCATTGTGATTTTGGGATAACTTATATTGGACTCAATACAGACTGCCAGCAGCATGCTTATGTTTTAAAAGAGGGTGAAACAAAAGTGCCTTCATTTCTTTCAGATGCATTTAAAAAAGGAAATAGGGTGCAGGATATTTTAACTTCAAATTTTATTGATGGAAAAACCGGTAACGAAATATTGATAAAATCATTAACAGAGGCTAAAGCGGAAGGGTTGCGTCCCTCCATTTATACACACCCACTGGGCACCTATGGTCATAGCTCGGGCCCTACCATTGGTATGTGGGATGCTCAAGAAGGTGTTCCGGTTACTGGGGATTACCCTTTGTACAAAAACACGGTATATGCTATTGAACTAAACACTACAGTAAACATAGCAGAATGGAATAAAGACATTCGTATTATGCTTGAAGAAGCCGGATTTTATGGTGAAGATGGTTTTAGATATGTGAATAAAAGACAAGAAACGATTAAGGCCATACAGCCTAAATAAAATTATTGTAGCATTTTCATATAATCATCTACAACGTGTTTCATGGAACCGTTGAATAAGGTATTATCCTAAAAAATATTTAGCAGTTTCGAAGCAAAAAACAGTCTGCTTCAACAAGACACTGATTTTTATTGATGTGTGTATTTACCTACTTATTATAGAATTTTCATTGAAAAACTGCAGAGAGTGAGCTTGGTTTAAAACACAATACCTAGTTTAAATATGCCTTTTAAGGAACATTTAAACTAGGTATGGGTAGAAAACTTGTTTGAGTTAAGCTAATTTTTCTTTACAAACAACCATTTGGGTCGAAAGTTAAAGAAGCATTTGTTAGCGTACCTGCCCAATTATTTGCTGGAAATAATGGGTAAGGACCATTGATGTTAACGTTTTCAAGCGGCCATCTCCAAGTTCTTGGGATAACGATACCGTTTGGATAAACTTTACCATCTTCTGAAGTCCAAGTATCACGACCTGAGATATCATATACATAAAGGTCGTAAATATCGGTTCCGTAAGGCGCTGCACCAGAAGGGTAAACGCTTAGGAATGGAATATATGGTTTGCTAGTGTTGTAAACAAAATCGCCATTTACTTGAAGTGTAATTTCTTTTACTGCAAATGGTACACATGCATAACCAAGGAACGAATTTGCCGTATCATACGGTGCGCCGTTGTTTGGTAATGAGGTTTTGGTGCTGCCAAATACTGTGATAATGTAGTCGGTACCATCATTGGTGTAACTAGATTGGATACCGTCTGTACCTAAGATACCTGTAATACCAGTCATTGGAATTCTGATTTTGAATTGATGATCGTAAAAAGCGCCTCTTGCAGCTATTTTAAAAGTAAGTTTTAATTCGTTACCTGTACGTAAACCATCAGCTTGCATTACAAGGTCATTATAATCTCCATCGTTGCGTAGGTCTTTAAGGTCTTCCCAAGCAAAAGTGAAATCCATTCCTTGACATTGTGAGGTATTAAAATCGAAATATACCGACCAGTTTGAGCCTGGGAATTGACGGGCATCTTCTAAAGATGATCCTTTAGTGCCGTCTTTGGTTATCCCCGCCCATGCAGTATCACCAGTTGAAAGGGCTGCGTGTGTAGCAATAAATAACATGCCGTTAACCATGTATTTGTCTACATAAGCTTTTGGAATAATTACAGTATAACTTGTTGTTTTGCTTTGTGTGGTGAAAGCGTTGGCATATTGAAATTTACCGGGTACTGCACCACCGCCAGTAATTTTTTTGTCTTGTTGAAATTGTTGGATGCTTCTAAAAATATCAGCGTGTACTTCCAACAAGTAAACATTAGGTTTAGTAATTCTATAGGTTAGGTAAAGTTCGCCTTGGTTACCCATGGCAACGTCTACTGTACCAACAATTGTATTTTGGCCAGCTACAAGCGAGCGCTGAATGCATGGGGTTGGTATTTGAGAGGTTAAGGTCAATCCACCTGCCGTAACAGTTTTGGAAATGGCGCTTTGATCTGGAGTTGAAAAATCTTTTTGGCAAGATGATAATGCCATCAAGACACCGCAGAAGAGAGTTAGTTTAGATTTGAAATTTCTCATTGTTTTCTTTTTTTATTGTTGCTCTATAATCACACCAATTTAATAATGCCTGCTGCAACGTTTTAATGGGCATTATCCATTTTTTAGGGTGTGTAAGCATTACTCAACATGCGACATTAAATCCCCATTTTTTTGCCTCAAAAATAAAAATATAGTTATAAAATTAATTGAGTATTTTAATTTTTGCCTCAAAAATAAAAAAATGTTGATAAATGTAGTGAATAGTAATGGATAATTGAAATTTATATAATCTAAAATTTTCGTTAAGATTTATATAGTTTAGCAAGGATTGGAAGTTACAAAAAGCGCTCATTAGAACGGAACAGCTAAAGCCCTTATCAATTTGTTTTAAATAATTAGATTGTTGGAATTTTAGACTGTTTGGGCTCCCTGTTTTTAGCGTAAAAATGAATTTAGATGAAAAAACTAATGATTATTTTGTTTGGAGTGTTAATGATGTCTTGTACACAAATGAAAAACATATCTGCACCCGTGAAACAAGAACCTGTGTTGGCGAATGATTATACGACTTTAGTTTGGTCTGATGAATTTAACATTGATGGCGCACCTGACCTTAATAAATGGGGATATGATTTAGGAAACGGAAATAATGGTTGGGGCAATGCCGAATTACAATATTATACTAATCGCCCAGCAAATGTGATTGTTAAAAACGGAACATTAAAAATTAATGCACTGAAAGAAAGCCATAACGGAAGTGCTTATACCTCTGCCAGATTATTAAGCCAAAATAAATATGCATTTACTTATGGCAAGGTGGCAATAAAAGCAAAAATGCCAGCAGGTGTAGGCACTTGGCCAGCAATATGGATGTTGGGCAGTGATATCAAAACTGTTGGTTGGCCAAACTGTGGCGAAATTGACATTGTTGAGCATTTGGGTAGGGACAAAAACAATATTTATGCTACTTTACATTATCCCAGTAGATCTGGCGGAAACGCTAATGGAGCAACAAAAATGATTCAGAATGCAACAACAGAATTTCACATTTACAGTTTAGAGTGGTCGCCACAAACCATCAAAATGTTTGTAGATAACCAGTTGATTCATGCTGTTGTAAATTCATCTATTATCCCATTTAACCATGATTTTTTCTTTGTGATGAACTTGGCAATGGGTGGAAATTTTGGCGGACCTGTTGATGTTGGAGTTAGTAGTGCCACCATGGAGGTTGATTACATTAGAGTCTACAAATAATTTTAATTAATTTGCTTCAAAATTAGATGATTAGGGTGTTTAATTTAACAGACCTATTTTTTAAAAACCAAAATAAATTATTAATAATTATGAGAATAAATGTGCGTTTCAGTGTAATTGGAGCAATATTTTCCTTTTTCCTTTTTCAGTCTTCTGTTGTTTGGTCGCAAACAAAAACGACCAAAGCAGATACCGATAAAAAAATAGCCGAACTGGTTCAGAAAATGACGCTAGCCGAAAAAGTTGGGCAAATGGCGCAAATCACATTAGATGTCATCACTAAAGGTAAAGATCGTTTTAGTAGTGATGAGCCCGCAGTGTTAGACCCAATAGCCATGAAAAAGGCTTTTGATGACTACAAGTTAGGGTCGGTTTTGAATACAGCAAATAACAGAGCTAGAACCCCTCAAGTTTGGTATCAACTAATTACGCAAATTCAGAATGCAGGTAAAGGCAGGTTAAACATTCCGGTTGTTTATGGTATTGATGCCATTCATGGCGCAACTTACACTGCAGGCGCAACCTTTTTCCCACAACAAATTGGGCAAGCGGCTACAAGAAATAGAGAATTGGTGAAAAAGGCAGCTCAAATTACGGCTTACGAAACTAGAGCAAGTGGAATTCCTTGGAATTTCTCTCCAGTTTTAGACCTTGGTCCAGATCCTCGATTTCCAAGAATTTGGGAAACCTATGGCGAAGACCCTTATTTAGACACCCAATTGGGAATTCAAGTGATAAAAGGATACGAAGGAGAAACAAATAACATTTCTGATCCTTTCAACGTGGCATCTTGTTTAAAACATTTTTTAGGTTACCAAGTAGCGTTTTCTGGTAAAGATAGAACTCCAGCAATTATTTCAGATCAACAATTGCGTGAGTATCATTTGCCGCCTTTTAAAGCAGCCATTGATGCAGGTGCGAATACCATTATGGTAAACTCTGGTTTAATAAACAGTGTGCCCGTACATGCTAATCCAAAACTATTAACAGATTTATTAAGAAAAGAACTAGGTTTTAAGGGCTTGGTAGTTACCGATTGGGGAGATATTGAAAATCTTTATAAAAGAGATAGAATTGCAAAAGACAATAAAGAAGCAGTAATGTTGGCCATTAATGCAGGTGTAGACATGTCTATGATTGCTTATCAGTACGAACCTTTTTGTGATGATTTAATTGCCTTGGTAAAAGAAGGAAAAGTAAAAATGGCTAGAATTGATGATGCTGTAACTCATATTTTAAAATTTAAGTATGATTTGGGCTTATTTGAAACTCCAGTAACCAACTATAAGGATTATCCAAAATTTGGTAGTCAAGAGTTTGAAAAAGCCGCATATCAAACAGCCGCAGAGTCTATCACTTTGTTAAAGAACAAAGACAATGTTTTGCCTTTAAATAAAGGGATGAAAGTTTTAGTAACAGGGCCAAACTCAAACTCTATGCGAACATTGAATGGGGGTTGGACTTATTCTTGGCAGGGCGAAAAAGTAGAGGAATTTGCAGTGCAATACAACACCATTTTAGAAGCGATGCAAAATAAAATTGGGAAAGAAAATGTAAAATTTATTCCTGGAGTTAGCTATAAAATGGATGGCAAATATTTTGAAGAATATGCAGACCAAATGGAAAAAGCCATTGACGAAGCCAATGAAGTTGACGCTGTAATTCTTTGTTTAGGGGAAAACTCTTATACCGAAACACCTGGAAACTTAAGCGACTTGTATTTGTCTGATTTACAAACCGAGTTTGCCATGAAAATTGCCGCCAAAGGCAAAAAAGTGATTTTGGTATTAAATGAAGGTCGCCCAAGAATCATAAGCAAATTTGAGCCGATGATTCCTGCAATTTTACAAACGTATTTACCAGGAAATTTTGGCGGAGACGCTTTGGTTGATATTCTTTTTGGTGATGTTAATCCTTCTGGTAAGTTGCCTTATAATTATCCAAAATTCCCTAATTCTTTAACTAACTACAATCATAAACCATCAGAAAGTAGATCAGTAGTTGAAGGGGTTTATAATTACGATGCAGATTATAATCCACAATACGAGTTTGGCTTTGGTTTAAGTTATACCACTTTTAAATACAGTAACCTAAAAATTAGTGCTGATAAAATATCTTCAAACGGTGTGTTAAATGTATCTGTTGATGTGACTAATACTGGTAATATTGAGGGTAAAGAAGTGGTTGATTTATACCTAAGTGATTTATACGCATCAATTTCGCCGGATGTGAAAAGATTAAAAGGTTTCGAGAAAATAAACTTGAAGCCGGGTGAAACCAAATCCGTAAATTTTAAACTAACTAAAGAGGAACTTTCTTTTATAAACGCAGATTTAAAAAGGGTAGTTGAGCCAGGTGATTTTGAAATACAAATTGGTGATTTAAAAAAGACTTTTATTGTAGAGTAATAAGCTAAAAATCTAAAAAAAGCCATCTTGATTTTTTAAGATGGCTTTTTTGTTGAAAAAATATCCCTAGTTGGTTTTTTATCTTTGAAATAGCCATTATTTGATTAAAGCATGTAACAATTGACACTTAGTTTTATCCAAAGTAAAATCATCTATTATGGCAGAAACTATTATCCGTATTGATCAACTTAATTTCTCTTTTGATAACCAGCAGGTTTTAAATAACATCAGTTTAAGTGTTGAAAGAGGAAGTATTTATGGCTTTTTAGGCCCCAATGGTTCTGGTAAAACCACCACCATAAAATTACTACTTAACTTACTTCAAAACCCATCTGCAAATATTCATTTATTCGAGAAATCGATGAATCAACACCGGGAAGAAGTTTTGCAAAAGGTAGGTTCTTTGATAGAATCACCAGCACTTTATCATCACCTTTCTGGTTTTGATAATTTAAAAGCAAGAGCCATTATTTTTGGAATTAATGAAGATCGTATTCATGAAGTTTTAAAGACTGTAGGTTTAACTGCTGCAGCTAAAAAGAAAGTAGGAAAGTATTCATTAGGAATGAAACAAAGGCTAGGAATTGGCTTGGCATTACTTAATGACCCCGAATTACTAATTTTAGATGAGCCCACAAACGGACTAGATCCTAATGGGATTATTGAAGTAAGAAATCTACTTAAAAAGTTGGCCTTAGAACACGGTAAAACTATTTTTATCTCTAGCCATTTATTGGCCGAAGTTGAAAGAATTGCCACACATGTTGGGATTTTATTTGATGGAAAACTGCGATTTGAAGGAAAAATTGAAGAATTACAATCCTTAAATTCTGTTGACATTTTCATCGAAACAAATAACAATACATCGGCGGGTGAATTATTAAATAAAAATTTTACAGTAACACGAACAGATTTGGGTCTAAAAATTCCTTTTGAAAACCCAACTCAAATTGCAAAAATAAATCAGCTTTTAGTAACAAATAGTTTCGAAGTTTACAGTCTTTACAAAGAAAAGAAAGACCTCGAATCCTTATTCTTAGACCTTACACAACCTGTATAATATGAAATCATTTTTTCTTTCTTTACGTTCCGAGTTTTTTAAATCTCGCAATACTTTAGCTTTTTGGGGAGCTATAATTTTACCACTATTTTTATGTACAGCTGTTTTTTTGGGCTGTTATTTTAAAGCAGATGCTTTCATTAAAAGTACACAAGGAGCTAGTGCTGATATGGTATGGTTTAAATACCTGTCTATGATATTAGGAGTAATGGGCTCTTTACTTTTACCCATGTACCTAATTTTTATGACGTACTCTGTAAACAATATTGAACACAAGGCAGAAACCT
>JBKJLB010000093.1:0-3587 GCA_046597075.1 Pelobium sp. | reverse complement strand
TGACGACGTTGAATAGAACAGTCTCTTTCTGAAAGGTGACAAACTTTTCCAAACTGATCTCCAATGACTTGGATTTCAATATGACGAGGATCTTCAATGTATTTCTCTAAATACATACCATCGTTTCCGAATGCTGCTGCAGATTCTTGACGAGCTGAATTCCAAGCATCCTCAAAATCTCCATCTTTCCAAACTTGGCGCATTCCTCTACCACCACCGCCAGCGGTTGCTTTTAATATAACCGGGTAACCGATTTTATTAGCGATTTCTATCCCCTGCTTAACATCTGTTAATAAACCTTCTGAGCCTGGTATTGTAGGAACTCCAGCTGCTTTCATGGTGTCTTTGGCAGATGCCTTATCACCCATGCTATTAATTTGATCGGCAGTTGCACCGATAAACTTAATTCCATACTCCTCGCAAATCGCAGAGAATTTTGCATTCTCTGATAAGAATCCATAACCAGGATGAATGGCATCAGCATTTGTTAACTCGGCAGCCGAGATAATATTAGGGATGTTTAGATAAGAATCTTTACTTGGTGGAGGACCAATGCATACCGCCTCATCGGCAAATCTTACATGCAAGCTCTCTCTATCGGCGGTTGAGTAAACTGCAACCGTTTTAATACCCATCTCTTTACAAGTGCGGATAATACGCAAGGCAATCTCTCCTCTATTGGCAATTAATATTTTCTTAAACATAATTTGATGTGCTAAAATAAATTTGATTAATTATCGGATTAACAAAAGTTTACCCTAAACATTAACACATGCTATGCAGGTTCAACCAAAAATAAAGGTTGATCATATTCTACTGGCTGAGAATTATCAACTAAAACTTTCACAATTTTACCCGACACCTCAGATTCAATTTCATTAAACAATTTCATTGCTTCAATGATACATAACACCTGACCTTCTGCAATTTCGTCACCAACGTTTACAAAGTTTGCCTTATCTGGCGATGATGAACGATAGAAAGTTCCAATCATTGGAGATTTAATAGTAATGTATTTCGAATCATCTGCAACTGGAGCACTTGCTGCTGGAGCAGCTGCAATTGGTGCAGCTGCAACTGGTGCAGGAGCCGCTACTGATTGAACTTGCGTAGGAACCGTAGCCGTAACATAAGTTGGCTCTTGGTTAGTTTTTATTGTGATTTTAAAGTCTTTCTCTTCAATTGATACTTCATTCACGCCTGATTTAGATACGAATTTGATCAGATCTTGAATTTGTTTAATATCCATTCCCATTGATATAGGTTTTTAAGTGTGTGATTAATTTAGAAAACTAATATAGCAATTATCTGCAAATACAAATTTGCTAGTATGCCCATTTAAGATAAATAGAACCCCATGTAAATCCACCTCCAAAAGCAGCTAAAACTAAATTATCTCCTTTTTTTAGTCTACTTTCCCACTCCCAAAGCAATAACGGAATTGTTCCGTTAGTTGTGTTTCCGTATTTTTCAATATTGATCATTACTTTATCAGAACCAACGCCCATTCTATTAGCTGTAGCATCAATAATTCTTTTGTTGGCCTGATGAGGGACTAACCAAGCGACATCTTCTGCTGTTAAATGGTTCTTATCCATAATTTCGGCAGCAACATCCCCCATATTGGTTACTGCAAACTTAAAAACAGCTTGTCCCTCTTGGAAAACTGCATGTTCGTTTGCATCAACTGTTGCGTGAGATGCTGGACGCATAGAGCCGCCTGCTTTTTGATGTAAATAAATTTTGCCCGAACCATCACTTTTCGATATAGAATCTATTATTCCATATCCATCTGTATTAGGTTCTAATAATGCAGCTCCGCAACCATCACCAAAAATGATACAGGTAACTCGGTCTTCGTAATTAATTATTGATGACATTTTATCGCCCCCCACAACTAATACTTTCTTATGCTTACCAGTTTCTATGAACTGAGATCCAGTTGATAGACCAAAAAGAAAGCCTGAGCAAGCTGCTTGAAGATCGTAACCCCAAGCATTTTTTGCGCCTATTTTATCTGCTAATATATTTGCTGATGCAGGGAACGGCATATCTGGAGTAGAGGTGCAAAAGATAATCAAGTCTATTTCCTCAGCACTAATCCCTCTTTTTTTCAACAATCCTTCAACAGCAGGCACCGCCAAATCGGTAACTCCTAAACCTTCTCCTTTTAAAATTCTTCTTTCTTTAATTCCTGTTCGGGAGGTAATCCATTCGTCATTTGTGTCAACCATGGTCTCTAACTCCTGATTAGTTAAAATATAATCAGGAACATAACCATTTACAGCTGTTATAGCAGCATGAATTTTACTCATAATTTGGACTTGTTATGAATTGAAAGCTGTTTTAAACTTTTCAACTATCTTGGTTTCTACCATGTCTCTCGACAAGAGCATCATATTTTTAATGGCCTCTGGACTTGATATCCCATGCCCGATAATTACAGGAGCATTAACCCCTAAAATTGGACTTCCACCATATTGTTCGTAATTAAATCGATCAAAAAACTCATCCTTCAATCCTTTTTTTAATGTTAAAACATAAAATGATTCTGCTAATTTTAACATCACATTTCCAGTGAATCCATCGCAAACAATTACATCTGCCTTATCATTAAACAAATCTCTTCCCTCAATATTCCCAATGAAGTTAATATTATTGGTGTTTTTTAATAGGGGATAACTAGCTTGTGTGAGCAAGTTGCCTTTTTCCTCTTCCTCACCCAAGTTCATCATTCCAACTTTTGGTGATTCGATATTGTAAACATACTTTGCATAAAGGCTACCCATTACACTAAATTGAACTAGATTCTCGGGCTTGCAATCAGCATTTGCACCAGCATCTAACATAATTCCAAAACCACCTTTAGCTTTTGGGATAATAGTTGAAATAGCCGGACGCGTTACTCCAGCAATAGCTTTTACACTAAATAAAGACCCTACCAGCATGGCACCAGTATTACCAGCAGATGCAAAAGAATCGATTTTACCTTCCTTTAAGAATTGAAAACCTACAGAAATACTTGAGTTTGGTTTTTGAACAATGGCTTTTGTTGGATGTTCGCCCATCCCAATTACTTCTTTAGTATCAACATACTCAAAAAGATCAGGATTGAAATTTTGTTCCTTTAATATAGGAGTAATTTGCTCTTTATTGCCAAATAGCACTAAATGCTGATTTTCTTTTAATAGTGGATATGCAGCTATAGCTCCTAAAACAGTTGCTGTTGGGGCATAGTCTCCACCCATGATATCTAAGCCAATTTTCATTTAGTTATGGATTCGCTTTTGATGAGAATTAAACCAAAAGGTACAACATTTTGATTTATAAGTCAATAAAGAACCCTTGCACATTTATTCATTTTTTAATTGAATGGCCTGTACAAGGGTTTTTTTCATGTTTTATTTCTTTATGCAATAGAGGTATTCTCTATTAATAATTTCCCTTTGAAATAAAGGTTACCATCTACATTGTATGCTCTGTGTGGTAAGTGAACTGCACCAGTTTCCTTATCAATCCATAATGATGGAGCTTCAGCTTTATAGTGAGTTCTTCTTTTATCAACCCTTGCCGGCGTCGGCTTCCTG
>JBKJLB010000087.1:0-3690 GCA_046597075.1 Pelobium sp. | reverse complement strand
CTTAACTACAATCTTACTGCTTGCACCATGTTTTCTCATGGTGTAAACCATCATTAAAGAAACTAGGGTTGTAGCTCCATCGCCAGCAAATGGAATGAGATTGAGAATCGGGTCTAAGCCAAATTTAAAACCACCAACACTAAATTGGCTATCTAATAATTTAGAAATCCATTCAATATTTTTTAAGCGGGAATCTGTTTGTTGTGGTTTCATTCAAATTGTTTTGCAAAATGCGTACCTGAATGAAATTTATTTCCATTGGAATGAAAAATATAAACAAACGTCATAGAAATGAATACCATCAATGTAATATATACGAGGGTAACTTACGAGTGAGATTGTCTCTTATGGTCGACATGACGAACTTCTTAGCTTAATAATATTGGGGTTTGAGAAGCTTTGAAATACTAAACTGTTTTTTTAAAAAATTTTACAAATTCTTATTCTCCATACAAGCAATGATGTGAGAATTTACCATTTTACCCATGTGAGTGATGTCTAAAAAGCGTTTATTTTGATGATAATCTGCTAATTCTTTTCCGAGAGCGAGGGTTTTTTCGGGTGGGGCTAATTCTGTGGTAAGAGAAGCATTATAAAGATCTTTCAATCTGTAGCGTCCTAATTTAATACGATGACTGATAATGCTGCGCTCTTCTTGCTGGTATTGTTTCATGGTTTTTTCGTTAATACTTTCGATACCCATAAAAACCAAATTATTGTTCTCTTTAAAATATTGTGGCATGTATAAACGCAACCTTCCTTCGTAAGACTGCTGGTCGAAATCAATAGCCCTGATGCGGTATTGGTTACCTTCAATATCAGGCGTAATATCCACCACAAAATTATAAGAACGCATATCGCCGAGTAAACGCACAAAACAGCGCTCGTTAAATTTCACAAATTCTTTACTGATACGGGTTTGGTTAAATTTTACGCCATCAAGGTATTCGTCCACAAAAACATCGCCTGGTAAACCTGGTATGTGTTCTTCTATTAAGGTATCATCGTCAGAAAAATAACTGATACGGTTAGGCGATAAAATATGCTCTAACTCTAAACCATAAACACGAGAAGCATCAGCTCGTTTTACATAAAAATGGTCGTAATTATCATTTAATCGGTTAATGATACGCACCCTAAAAGGGTTTGAATTTCCAAAAGAGCAATAATCAATTCTTGATACGGAAAGATGGTCCATCACCTCTGATCTTCCCGATGCATGCATTAATGCATAAATATATTTGAGTGCGGTGTAAAGTTCGTTCATCTCGCCTTCATCATAATAAACAGTCTGCCAAAGTGTGTCTTTGCCGTTCTTGTCTAATAAAGGTGTAGAAAGATTAAAACGCAACATGTCTGAATATTGCAAAGGAAGTTTCATCTCCCTATCGTATTTTAACAAATATTGTTTTAAGGGATTCTCTATTGGATAGAAGATCTTCTTTTTGGATGGAACGTCATTTCTTTCTAATGCATTACTCATTAACCAAAGCTAACATTTGTAATGTTCTTTTAAAATAAAAAAACCTCCTGATGGGGAGGTTTTTAATGCTTTTTAAATTATTTTATTTGATTTCGAATAAGGCGTTGATTTGCGCAATTATTTTTATTTTTTTAAAATCAATATCTGGCATTGCCATATCTGCTGATTCAGCCTTCATCATCATCTGATTTCTATACATTGGTTGTGGGTACATGGTATTTTCACTGTCTTGTATTTCTAATGCGCCACCTAATTTTTCTCCAATAGCTTCCACTAAATAAGTTGCTTTTTCTTTTGCTTGTCTTAAAGCTTTAATTTTTAAATCTTTTTTAATCTCGTTTTCTTTAGAGTAAGCATAACGTTCGATATTGGTGTAGGCGATTCCTTTTGGATCAACCGAAGCTAGAATATCATTTAGATTATTTAGATTACTCACCTTAATACTGTACTGTTTTGAGGCCAGAAACGTAGGGTCCTTTTTCTTCTCCCAATAGTTGGTGTATGAGCTAATATTGTTAATCATAAAGTCTTCATTTGCAATTCCAGCTTTGATAATTGCTTTCTGTAGCTGAGATTCCAACTCTTCTATCGACACTCTTTTTTTAGAGTCTTTAAGGTATTCCCTTAGCGAAATACCCACATAAATCTCATCGGGGGTAACTTCTTGCTCGGCCATGCCGCTTACATTAATTTTTTTTCTGGTGTCTACATTTTGTGCTAGCGCTGCAAATGTGCTTAACGCGATTACGGTACTTAAAATAACTTTTTTCATAATATGTCTGTTTTTTTACAAGTATGATGAAATCATCGTACCAATTCCATAAATGAATCGAAAATAATTTTAAAAAAATTATTGGGCACCAATAAAAAGCAAAACGATTGTTCAAAAAGAAATGTTTCTAGTTTGTTTTAGGATCAATGGATAATTACCACAACGTACTTTGAAAAATTTATAAGTTGATCTGATATATAAATTTCCTTGAAAACCTAACACCTATAAATTTCGTTTATAGAAAACAAAACATATAAATTTTCTGTTCAAATAAAAAATTATAATTATGAAACTAAAATACTTAAAAATTGGATTGGCTATTTCTACAGTAGCTTTAACGATGTTCTCTTGTAAAAAAGACGACGCACCAGCACCAACAGTTACCAAACAGTGGACCATAGCTTTGTCTGCTAAAAATGAAGTACCTGCGCCAGCAAATAGAGCCGAAACTGGAACTGCAACTTTAGAATTATTATCTGATAATTCTTTAAAATACACTATTGCAGTAACTAATTTAGCCAGTGGTGATGCGCTAGCAGCTGCACATTTACATGTAGGTAATGTAATAACAAGTGGTCCCGTAATATTGAGTCTAAGCCCAACCTTTACAGGTGCAACAGCAATGGGTACAATTAAAAATGTACGTCAATCATTAGTTGATAGCTTAAAAAGTGATGTTAATGAATTATATTTCAATGTACATTCTACTCAAGTAGCATCAGGTATTGTAAGAGGGCAATTAAATGTTAAAATTGATATGGCTGTTGATGTTGCATTATCTGGAGCTAATGAGGTTCCTGCTGTAACTACTGCTACAACAGGAGTGGCAATCTTAAGATTAACAGCTGATAAAAAGTTGTACTCTAAAGTTACGATTACAAATCTTGCTCAAGGTGATGCCATGAGATTTGCACACATACACAGTGGTGCTGCCGGAGTTAATGGACCAGTAATTCAATTATTATGCCCTACTGCTGCAGATTTTGGAGTTTCACAAACATTTACTTTAAGCGATGCTTTATTTGCATCAATAAAAACAGACGCGGTTTATGTAAATGCGCATTCTACAACTTTTGGTGGTGGAATTGTTCGTGGACAAATTAGATAATTAGACTAGCAATAAAATTTTTAAAAACCAGATTGAGTGAGTCCTCAATCTGGTTTTTTACTTTGATTCATTTTAGAAACATGTTTTATTATGGTATTATTAAAATAGTTTAAAAGTAGATTAAGAGATAACCTCGTAAATAGTTACAGGTTTCACTTTGTTTTTCAAAGAGACTTCGCCAATTTTTTCGAAACTAAACGACTCCTTTGCTTTGTTATAAATTTTTTCGGAAACTATTATTTGACCGGGTTTTGCTGAGGCTTGTAATCTTTGAGCTAGATTCACTTCATCACCAATAACAGTATAATCTAAACGTCTTAGTGATGC
>JBKJLB010000016.1:0-4838 GCA_046597075.1 Pelobium sp. | reverse complement strand
CTTTTATCTCAGTTTGCTTCAAAATACCCTAATGTTGGTATGGTCTAATAAACTAACCCCTTATAAAAAAAACCATATTTATGAAGATAAACAGGTATGTGTAGTGTGCTCTTAGGTACCTGCTTCGTACCTTGTTCGCTCATCCTTCGTTAAAAGACGAAGGATGAGCGAAGGAAACTATAAGGGATTACCTTTTGACTCCGAAGAGACAATTTATTAATTAGATTGATTTTTGGAGTTTTGAGCTGATTTTAAATAGGGTAAGAAATATTTGTAGAACATAGAGAGGTAATTAAATAAAAAAATCTTCTTACGGGCCTGTAAGAAGATTTTAGTACTGAAGGCGGGAATCGAACCCGCACTCCCTTAACGGGAACAGGATTTTAAGTCCTGCGTGTCTACCAGTTCCACCACTTCAGCAACTGATTGTATTATTTAGCCCAAAACGAATTTAGGGAATCCCGATATTCATTGGGACGTGTCTACCAGTTCCACCATCTGAGCATTTTGAGTATGCTAAACCTTTATTTATCCCTTAACGGGAATCCCGATATTCATCGGGACGTGTCTACCAGTTCCACCACTTCAGCAACTGATTGTATTATTTATGAGCGAAAGACGAGATTCGAACTCGCGACCCCAACCTTGGCAAGGTTGTGCTCTACCAACTGAGCTACTTTCGCTTATTTAAAAGAACATTCTTTCCCTTGCGGGTTGCAAATATAGACAGAAAAAAATAGTTTGCAAGCCACAAATAAAAAAAAGTTAAAACAAACTATAAGTCATTATCTTTCAGTAGAAAAAAAATCAAATCTTGTTCAAAACCTCTGCTTAAAGCATACTGAACAAGTTTGTATTTCTTTTTATAAGCTACCTTTTCTTTAATTTCTTTCTCTTTTTTCACCAATAATGCCTGCAACTTTTCTAAATACTCGTCGCCATCTAAGCTTTGCAAGGCTTTTTTAATCAACGGGGCAGAGACTTGTTTGAACTTTAAACCTTGCGAAATCTTGTTCTTGCCCCAACTTTTAATTCTTAATTTTCCTTGGGCATAGGCTTTTGCAAAGCGCTCCTCGTTTAAATAATTGTGGGTAATTAAATGTAAAATCACTTCTTCTAACTCATCACCCCGTAAACCCAGCTTAATTAACTTCCCCCGAACCTCGTATTGACTGCGTTCTTGATAAGCACAATAGGCTTCAGCCTTAGTAATTCCTGTTTTTACATCTATGGAAATAAATTCATTTTGCTCCATCGGTTTTAAAATTAGTGATATTCATGAATAATCGTCAAATTTGTTGTTGATGTTTAAACAATCTTATACTATTAATGAAGTAGCTAGTATTATTGCGGACAAGGTATTAATTAATTTCCCTGAGCAGCTAATTTCTCACTTATTAAGCGATAGCCGTAAAATTTCAACTCCTGAAAGCTCTTTGTTTTTTACGCTAAAGGGCAGACGAGATGCGCATTTGTTTATTCCACAACTTTACAAACAGGGTGTTAGGTGCTTTGTAATAACAGATCAAAATTTTCAGGTTAGCCTTTATCCCGAAGCAAATTTTATTTGGGTTAAAGATAGTTTGAATGCTTTGCAACAACTTGCAGCTAATCATCGTCAAAATTTTGATTACCCTGTTATTGGTATAACCGGCAGCAATGGTAAAACTATTGTAAAAGAATGGCTTTTTCAATTGCTGGTTCCTGATTATAAAATTGTTCGCAGCCCAAAAAGTTATAATTCACAGATAGGAGTACCGCTTTCTGTTTGGCAAATGAACGATAATTATGATTTTGCGATTATTGAAGCTGGAATTTCTACAGTTTCAGAAATGGAACAGTTAGAAAAGATTATTAAACCTAATATTGGCATATTAACAAATATTGGTTCGGCACATGATGAAGGCTTTAAAAATAGGGAAGAAAAATTAGCTGAAAAATTAAAGCTTTTTAAGGATTCGCATACTTTAATCATTAATTCAAGCTTAGTTAAACCAAACTTTTATAAAAAGGATATTTTTACTTGGAGTTTATATGGCGAAGAAGCTGATCTTAAAATTATTACTATCCAAAAAGAAGATGATCAAACGCTTTTAAAAGGTATTTATAAATCTCAAGAAATAAGTATAAATATTCCATTTACCAGTCAATCATTAATAGAAGATGCTGTTATTTGTTGGGCTACACTTTTAAAATTAGAAGTAAAGCAAGAAGTGATTCAACAAAGAATGTTGAAACTTTTGGCCGTTAAAATGAGGCTAGAATTGAAATCAGGAATTCACCAATCATCTATCATTGATGATTCTTATAATTCTGATTTTTCATCTTTAGAAATTGCGCTCGATTTCCTCAATCAGCAAAAACAACATCCCAATAAAACTTTAATATTGTCAGATATTCATCAAACAGGTATTCCGCCAAAAGAACTCTATCAAAACCTAATTCAATTGTTAGAAACAAAAGGTATTCAGCAATTTGTTGGCGTTGGAGAAGATATTTACCAATTTAAAGATTCTTTTAAAATCAAGAGCTGGTTTTATAAAAATACCGATGATTTTTTAGACCAATTTGATACCCAATTAATTAAAAATCAGATTGTTTTAATTAAAGGAGCAAGACATTTTGAGTTTGAGCGAATTAGTAAATTATTGACTCAAAAAGTACATGATACGGTTTTAGAGATCAACATGAATGCGTTAGAGCACAACCTAAATCATTACAAATCAAAGCTTAAACCAGGAGTAAAATTGATGGCGATGGTGAAAGCTTTCGCTTATGGAAGTGGGAGTGAGGAGGTTGCTAATTTATTACAACATAACCGTGTTGATTATTTAGCGGTAGCTTACGCCGATGAAGGAATAACTTTAAGACAAGCTGGAGTGACAATACCAATTATGGTTTTAAGTCCTGAAGTGTCTTCTTTTGAAGCTATTGTTCAATATCAATTAGAGCCAGAGTTATATAATTTTAGAATTTTGAAAGCTTTCGCCGAGTTTATATCGGAAATAGATGGCATGGAATATCCAGTGCATATTAAATTTGATACGGGTATGCATCGTTTAGGATTCGATGAAAATGAGGCTAAAGATTTATCTGATTTTTTATTGCAGAATTCACAATTAAAAGTTAAAAGCGTTTTATCTCACTTGGCGGCTAGTGATAGTGATATTCATCAGGATTATACCCATCAACAAATTGAGTTATTTGATCTGCTATCTTCAAATTTGAGAAATACTTTAGGTTATAACTTTATCAGACATATTGCAAATACATCGGCGATTAGCAAATGGCCTTCGGCTCAATTTGATATGGTGCGTTTAGGTATTGGTTTATATGGTATAGAAAGTATTGAAAAAGAACGTTTATCATTGCAAAATGTGGCCACTTTAAAAACCACTATCAGCCAAATTAAACACCTAAAAAAAGGTGATACTGTTGGGTACGGCAGAAAAGGGGTGATGCTAAAAGATGGTAAAATAGCCACAGTTAAAATTGGTTACGCCGATGGTTACCCCCGAGCGCTAGGAAATGGGTTAGGTAAAATGCTTATTAAAAATCAACTAGTTCATACCATTGGTAGTATTTGTATGGATATGTGTATGTTAGATATTACCGGTTTAGACATTAAGGAGGAGGATGAAGTGATTATTTTTGGAGAAGATGCTTCTGTTTATGATATGGCAAATGATTTAAGAACTATTCCTTACGAAGTGATTACTAATATTTCGCAAAGGGTAAAAAGAGTTTATTTTTACGAGTAATTAAAAAGATATGAAAAGAATAATAAGTGCATTATTTAAATATTTTATTAAAGGTTTATTGGTAGTTATCCCGTTGGGAGCTGCTTTTTTTCTTCTTTTTTGGTCTTTTTCTTCGGTTGACGAGAGCCTTAATTTGAGTGAAAAATTATTTGTTAACCCACAAACTGGGGCACCTCTTTATATACCAGGAATTGGAATTTTATCTGTTATAATCGTGATTTTAGTTGCTGGATTTATTGCAACTTATTTAATTACCGAGCCCATTTATAATTGGTTTAATAGATGGTTAAATAAACTGCCTTTATTCAAGTTTATTTATTCTTCCATAAAGGATTTAACAGAGGCTTTTGTTGGAGATGATAAAAAGTTAAATGAACCTGTTTTGGTAGAAGATAGAGATGGCTTTAAAAGGATTGGCTTTTTAACTCAAAAAGATATGAGCTCTTTCGGTTTAAAAGGAGATGTGGCAGTTTATTTTCCTTGGTCTTACTCATTTGCCGGACAAGTTTTTATAGTAAAAGCAGATCAAATAAAGCCTTTAAATATATCATCGGCGCAAGCCATGAAATTTATTGTTTCTGGTGGTGTTAGCAACATACATTAACGGTTGCTTTTATTTCGACTAAAGCCAGTTGAAATCCCCAGTCTGATAAACGAATATTTATCTTTAAAATAGATGTTATAGGGATCTTCGCCATAATAACCAACAGTTGCCATCAAAAATGTATTTCGCATAAATGATGGACTGAAATGACTGGTTAATTCGATATTCAACCTCTTTTTTAAATTTAAAACAGGAGTATTTTGGATTTGATTAACCGCATACGAAATATCAGCATTAAGCCTCAAAAATTCTTTTTCATTTTTTGATTGATACATTCGATAGGAAAAGTCATATAACAAACGGGTGAAACCGTAATCGTTTTCTAAAGCTTTTTCATAAGAAAACCATTTATGCCACTCTAAACCTATTCTATGGTTTAGTGAATAGTTATTTTGATTGCTCGATATATTGTTTTTTCCAAAGCGATAAGAGAGCGTGAGGTAATTGGTGCTGAAGTTCCCATTGTAGGTATT
>JBKJLB010000282.1:0-5101 GCA_046597075.1 Pelobium sp. | reverse complement strand
TTGTCATACTAATTATTATTATGGCAACAGAAAAATTTAGTACTTACTCTTACTTGCTCGACCGAACAAATCGAAAGATTAAACAGTATGCTCAGAAAAAATTCAAGGAAGAAAATTTTGATATTACCGTAGATCAATGGCTCATATTGAAGAATTTAAGTATCCATAATGATCAAAATCAAAGTCAGTTAGCCGAGATAACAGGAAAAGATCATCCTACCCTAACCCGGATTTTAGATTTATTGTGTAAGAAAAATTTAGTGGAACGCAAAGCATCACCCAATGACCGCAGAAGTTTCATCATCCATTTAACAGAATTTGGTATACAAAAACAAAAAGAATGGGCGCCAAAAGTTGCCGAAGCAAGAATGAAAGCTTGGGAAAATTTAACTGAACAAGATTACGAAGACTTAAAAAGAATATTAAACACCATTTACCAATCATTATCATGAGTACACAGAATATTATCCATACCGATTTATGTATTATTGGAGCAGGACCAGTAGGTCTATTTGCTGTTTTTGAAGCAGGCCTATTAAAAATGCGTTGCCATTTAGTGGATGCTTTACCTCAAGTAGGCGGCCAACTATCTGAAATTTATCCACACAAACCAATATATGATATTCCTGGCTATCCAGAAATAAAGGCACAAGAACTGGTTGATAGATTAATGGAGCAAATAAAACCCTTTGATCCTGGATTTACTTTAGGTGAACGCGTAGAGAAATTAGACAAAGATGAAAATGGAACTTTTAAAATTTTAACTAGCGACCGTACAGAAATTCATTGCAAAGCAGTAGTAATTGCAGGCGGTTTGGGTTGTTTTGAGCCTAGAAAGCCTGAAATAGAAAATCTAGAACTTTTTGAAGGTAAAGGGGTGAGCTATATGGTAAAAGATCCTGAAGTGTATCGCGATAAAAAAATTGTGCTTGCTGGCGGAGGAGATTCTGCTTTAGATTGGACAATCTTTTTAGCTAATATTGCCAAAGAGGTGACGCTCGTACATCGTGGAGATACTTTTAGAGGAGCGCCTGATTCTGCGGAAAAGGTATTTAAACTAGCCGAAATGGGGAAAATAAATTTGATTTTATCGTCTCATTTAACCAAAATAAACGGAAACGGGCATTTAAAAGAAGTAAGTCTGCTAAATAAAGCAAAAGAAGAAAGCATTTTAGAAACTGATTATTTAATTCCACTTTTTGGCTTGAGTCCAAAATTGGGTCCAATTGCAGATTGGGGTTTAAACATCGAAAAATCAGCCATATCAGTAAATACAGAAGATTATTCTACCAATGTAGCTGGAATTTATGCCATTGGCGATATCAATACCTATCCAGGAAAACTAAAATTAATATTAAGTGGATTCCACGAGGGCGCATTGATGTGTCAAAGTGCTTTTAAATATGTTTATCCAGATGAAAAATTATCATTCAAATACACCACAGTATACGGTGTAAACAGTTTTTAACATGATTAAATTAACCGTAATCGATAGAGACGATACTGCTCAAGAAATAGAAATTCCTGAAGAAATAAGTCTTAATTTAATGGAAGTATTAAAGGCTTCTGAATATGATATTTTAGCTACTTGTGGAGGTATGGCATTGTGTGCGACTTGTCATGTACAGGTTTTAGAAGGTTTAGCGCAATTACCCGAACCGCAAGACCAAGAGTTGGACATGTTAGACACCTTACCAGATGCAAGTAGTGATAGCAGATTGGCATGTCAATTGCGAGTGAATGAAACTTTAGAAGGTATCAAAATAAAAATTAGAGGCGACCTTGTTTAGTTAGAATTCAATACTTATCCATTATATCAAGCCAAAGTAATAACATTGAATACCTTTTATTCGCCCTTGGCTGATGGGGCAATGATAAATAAGCCGAAGCGCTAACTTTAAAAGCATCAGACGCAGGCGGGAGTTTTTGGTTACTTTTTTCGGAAAAAAGTAACCGCCATTGCCCGGCAGAGGGTAGGAAAGGCTTTGCGAGGGCCTACTTTTTAATTAATTGCAATAAAAGTAAAAATAGTATTATGAAAAATCAAACCACCGCTTTCCCTAAAGTAATTATTATTGGAGGAGGTTTTGGCGGCATACAAATCGCTAAAAAACTCAAAAACAAAGAAGTGGATGTGCTTATGTTAGATAAACACAATTACCATACTTTCCAACCTTTACTTTATCAGGTCGCAACAGGTGGTTTAGAACCTGATTCTATTGCCTTTCCACTTCGTAAAGTTTTCCAAAATCAAAAGAATTTTAATTTTCGTGTGGCCGATGTCAAACATATTAACCCAGATAATAATAGCCTAACCACTGATATTGGTGATTTTGACTACGATTATCTGGTAATTGCTACTGGTTCAGAAACTAACTTTTTCGGACAGAAAGAAATTGAACATTTTTCTATGCCAATGAAAACTGTTCCCGAAGCTTTAAACCTTCGCTCTTTAATTCTTCAAAACTTTGAAGAAGCATTAATTGAAAAAGATTTAGAAAGGAAAAAAGCATTAATGACTTTTGTGGTGGTTGGTGGAGGACCAACTGGCGTAGAGACTGCTGGTGCATTAGCCGAACTTAAAAACCATGTCCTCCCGCATGATTATCCCGAACTAGACATAAACAATGTAAAAATTTATCTAATAGAAGGAAGCGAACGTGTTTTAGAACCATTCTCTTTACAAGCTTCGAAAAAAGCCAAAGAATTTTTACAAAATATGGGGGTAATTGTGATTGAGAAAACACGTGTCAACCATTATGACGGAGAAAAAGTTACCTATAATGACACAGAACATATCGTTTCTAAAGGTGTCATTTGGAGTGCTGGAGTAAAAGGAGCTACAATACCCGGAATAGATAAAGCAGAAATTGTACGCGGAGGTAGAATTAAAACTACTGATTATAACCTGATTGAAGGCTACGATAATATTTTCGCGATAGGTGATTTAGCCTATATGGAAACTCCCGAATGGCCTCATGGTCATCCAGGAGTTGCCCAAGTTGCAATTCAGCAAGGGCAGCAACTAGCAAAAAATATGATTAGGATTATCAATCAAGAAAAACCAATGCCATTTGATTATTTTGATAAAGGCTCGATGGCTACAGTTGGTAGAAACAAAGCCGTTGTGGATTTAAAATTCTGGAAATTCCAAGGCTTTTTCGCATGGCTAACATGGATGTTTGTACACCTACTTTTTTTAGTAGGATTCAAAAATAAAGCAGTTACACTTATCAACTGGATAATAAATTATTTTAGTTATGATCGTGGCTCACGGGTAATTATCAGAAAATTTAACCGCGAATCTATGACTGAAGAAGCAAAAGCCATTTAATTTTAGAAAAACAAATTCATCCATTTATAGTTGCGGGCAATGGGACTGTAATTAGAAGTCCGTTTCCTGATAATTATCGGGACGGATTTTTCATCCTATTCCATTTAGGTTGCCATACCTTTGCTACTATTTTAAATTTTATTTTCGCTTAGCTTTATGTAATTTCCGCCAAAACCAATTCGTTCATGAGCTCCAAAATCAAATTAGTAGAATGTCCACGTGATGCCATGCAAGGTATTCATGATTTTATACCTACAGATTTAAAAGCGCAATACATTAATTTATTACTAAAAGTTGGTTTTGACACTATCGATTTTGGAAGTTTTGTATCGGCGGAAGCCATACCACAAATGAAGGATACTGCCGAACTAGTTCAAAAATTAGATCTCAGTAATACCAAAACCAAGTTATTAGCCATCATTGCAAATATACGTGGTGCTGAAGACGCTTGTAAATTCCAAGAAATAGATTATCTAGGTTTTCCATTTTCAATATCAGAAACTTTTCAACAAAGAAACACTAACTCAAGTATTGAAACGTCGCTTTTAAGAGTAGAAGAGATTCAAAATTTGTGTGCAAAGCATGGAAAAAAAGCAGTGATTTATCTTTCAATGGGCTTTGGAAATCCTTACGGTGACCCTTGGAACATAGAAATCTTAAGCCAATGGACAGAAAAATTAATCGCTTTAGATGTCGAAATTTTGTCGCTAGCTGACACCATTGGCGTTTCATCATCTCAAAAAATTAAAGAAATTTATCCTTATTTAACTCAAAAATATCAATCGGTCGAATGGGGAATGCATTTGCACAGCATTCCTGATGAAAGTACGTCGAAAATAGAAGCTGCTTTCGAAAGCGGCTGTACCAGATTTGATTCGGCGTTAAAAGGTTATGGGGGCTGCCCAATGGCTTCTGATGAACTTACTGGAAACATTGCCACCGAAAAAGTGATTCAATACTTAGAATCAATTAAAAACCTAGGTCCATTAAATGATGAAGCATGGAAAGATGCAATGGATTTTTCCACTAAAATATTTTACTAAAACCTAATTATCCTTTTACAACTTTTGTCCAAGCATGAGCAATTAATTTTGCTCCTGCTAAAGTAGGATGAACGCCATCGCCACTCCAATATTCACCCGGAGCAATTTTTACTGCTTCATCAAAAACTGTTTGAAGAGGAATAAAATGAGCTTTAAATTCTTTTGCAATCTGCTTTGCAGCAAATCTATATTCATCAAATTCTGGATACCAAGTATCGTCAACTGCTTTTATCCCTTTTAAAGCATAAGGTTCCATGATGATTAATTTAACCTGAGGCAAAGCTTCTTTGGTTCTATTTAGTAACGTTCTGAAATCCTTATCATAAATTTCAACTGTCCCTTTATATTTTCCGTCATGCTTATGCCAATAATCATTTACGCCAATTAAAATACTTAGCACATTAGGTTTAATCTGCAAACAATCAGCGTCCCATCGTCCGGCTAATTGATAAACTTTGTTACCACTGATTCCTTTGTTATAAATCTTTAAACCTTTATCAGCATAATCTAAAAGTAAATCGCCTGCTGCTTGCACCACATATCCGTTCCCTAAACTTGTTGGATTATTGTAGTTATTATCCTCTTTTTTTCTGCCGCCGTCTGTAATAGAATCTCCTTGAAAAAGGATTACATCATTATCTGCTAATTGCAGCTTTGATGGAGATGGAATTGCTGCGCTAACAATATCTTGTAAACTAATGGCCATTAATCCTGTAAGTGATGT
>JBKJLB010000376.1:0-7139 GCA_046597075.1 Pelobium sp. | reverse complement strand
TGCCAATGGTGGATTGCTGACCAGCCCAGGTAGGTTAAATTATTTTAGAGTTTATCCGAGTGTATTCTTGACCCAAAAATTTGAAGGTGACAATCAACTACAATTGAGTTATAGCAGAAGGGTAAACAGACCTAGAGGATGGCAAGTAAATCCTTTCCCTGATGTTGATGATAGGTATAACATCCGAATCGGAAATCCCAATTTAAAGCCAGAGGATATACATTCTTTTGAATTAAGCTATGCTAAATTTTGGCCAGTGGTAACTTTTACCTCGTCTGTTTACTACCGTAATGTAAACGATGTAGTACAAAGTTTAAGAGAAAATAACCTCGAGGTTATTGGTGGTACCATTTCTAGGTATTTCAATATAGCAAGAAATCAAGCTGTTGGTTTAGAATTAATCAGTAGGGCTGACCTTACCAAAAAATGGAACGTAACCAGTAATTTAAATCTTTTCCAATCTTACTTTACAGGAGATAGTAATTTAGGGATTAATGATAATTCTGGTTTTAATTGGAACGGAAATATCTCATCCAGTATCTCATTTCCTAAAAATTTATCGGCACAAGTGAGTTTCTTTTACGAAGCACCAAGAACCATGTCGCAAGGAAGAAGTAGAGAGTCTTTTAGTTTAGATGCAGGGCTTAGGTATGATATTTTAAATAAAAAAGGAAGTCTATCTTTTAATGTGAGAGATTTAACCAATTCTAGAAATTATAGTATGGTTACAAATAATAGCACTTTTACTCAAGAGTTCAGAAGAGGTGGCTGGGGGCAAACTTATAACCTCACATTTAGTTACAGGTTTGGTAAACAAGAACTCAATCAAAAGAGAAATCAAAGATCAGAATCTTCGGGAGGAGAAGATATGGGTTATTAGAATATGGTTGTTTGATAATTAAAGTATTTTAGTACTGTAAAACTGTTTTATTTTAACTGTAAAATAAGGATTTGTCTTAGGCATACTAAAAATAACAAGCGGTATGATTTCTTCCTCTAACGGGCAAACGGAATTGAAGCGTAACTTCATGAGTACCTTTTTGAGCTTTTGCAAGTTGCGAAGTTGTAAAATCATAAGAGTATCCAAACTGTAAATCAGGAGTTAAATATATTGAAGCAAGAGCATCGAAAGAGTCTAAAGATCGGTATGAGACCCCAAACCAAACTGTTTTGTTTATTAATATGCTTGCATTTAAATCAAATTGTACTGGCGAGCCATTTACATATTTAACTAAAAAGTTGGGTTTAAGTGTAAATGCATCATTTAATTCAACTAAATAACCAGCCTGAAATAAATAATGCGGACGATAAGCTGCAGAATTATTTTGCTTAGCAATGGTGCTGATATCTCGGTAATAAAAATGCGGAGAAGAAACACCAACATAATACTTTTCAGAAAAAAGCATTACGCCCCATCCCATATTCATTCTTAATCCGCTTTCGTCTTTAAATAAAGGGTCGTTTACAGATGCAGGGCTTTGAGGAAAATCTTGAGAATAGTTTGCAGCATAGCTACTAATGCCGCCATTAACGCCAACAGCTATGTAAGAATCGTTTCCAATAGGAACTCTTTGAGCAACACTTAAATCACCACCCGTTTCTCTTATCACCTCTCCAATTTGGTCGTTTACTAAAATTGCACCTATAAAAGTATTAGATTCTCCAACAGGCGTATGAACTGAAACAGTTTGTGTGTTTGGAGCCCCTTTAAAACCTACCCATTGATGACGACTTAAAGCAGTAAAAGTTAAAGATTCGTCTATGGTAGAATAAGCTGGGTTTATAGCCAAAGTATTGAACATGTATTGCGAGTACATGGCTTTTTGCTGTGCATTTGTGAAAAATGCTAAGCACAAAATAATACTTGTTAATAAAACCCTCATTCTCTTTTGTGTGTGAAGAATGAAACAGTATGTTTCTATTCTAATTTTTCCTATTGGTCTTTTTTACGAAAAGATCACGGTTAATGTTTCTAAAACATTTAAAAAATTAGCGTAGAAAATACTGAGATACAGGGGTTTAATACAAAGAAGTCAAACCAGTTTTAAAGAAAAATATTTAATTTAAAAGAGAGTGTGTATTTATTTTGATTAAAATTATTTCAATAACGCATCAATGCTATTATATGAAACAGAATGATAATTAGGCCTAGCAAGCTGATAAATATCTTGAGCAAGCTTTTTTCCGTCGGGATTTTTACTAAGCTCTTTGTAAATCGGCATTAAGAATTTGCGTCTACCAACATTGATCAAAAACTCTTTCATTGCCGGATATGCAACTTGATATTTGTTTTTTACTGCTTGCGTATACCAAGCACACTGAATTTCTGCGTTTTGAGAAGCAGTAAAATTAAACTCTTGATCTAGGATTTTCATTTTATCTACACTTAACTTAACAGGCAATGTATTTATGAAGTATAATTTTTCATTAGTAGAGTTGATTTCTTTATTTAGGCCTTTAGAACTATTAGCGCTTTGCCAAACTTTTTGAAGACTATCAATTTTAGAAAATTCCGCACTAATTGGTGGTTTAAAATCTTTTGGTAAACCTGGTTGATAAACCCAAACGTAAGAATTGATTTGTTTTTTCAAATTTTCATCGCCTTTTATCAATTTTGAATTCAATTCTTCTAAAAATTTATCAACAGTCATGCTTTTAAAAGAATTTTCCGAAAAATAAGAAGTTAAAAATTCATCGAATTTTTCTCTGCCAACTGTATTTTCTAGGTGTTTTAAAAAGAAATACCCTTTTTCGTAAGCAATATCCGAAACTGCATCATCAGGGTTTCTACCTGTAAAATCTGCTTTTAAGCGAGTATCTGGATTAGTTTCACCCATTTCTTCTACCAAAGATTTAAGACTATTGTATCCTAATACCTCTTGCATTTTTACTTCTTCTTTTCCATAAAGTTGTTCAACAATTCTTCGCTCGAAATAAACTGTAAAACCTTCATTTAGCCAGAAATCATTCCATGTTGCATTGGTTACCAAATTTCCGCTCCAACTATGGGCTAATTCATGAGCCACCAAACTCACCAGCGATCTATCGCCAGCAATAACAGTTGGTGTAGCAAAAGTAAGCATGGGATTTTCCATTCCGCCGAAAGGAAAACTTGGCGGCAAAACTAAGATATCGTAACGTCCCCAGCGGTAATCACCATATAACTTTTCAGCAGTATTTACCATCTTGCCCATATCAGCAAACTCATAAGCTACTTTATTAAGCATAGTAGGTTCAGCATAAACACCAGTTCTTTCATCAATGGCTTTAAATGTGATATCGCCAACTGCCAATGCCATTAAATAGGATGGAATAGGATGTGTTTGACTAAAATGATAGGTGCCAGTTTTATTTTTCACTTGAGGATTTATAGCACTCATTAATGCCAAGAGTTCTTCTGGAACGGTAATGTCTGCATCATAAGTAAAACGAATTGATGGACTATCCTGACAAGGAATCCATGTTCTGGCTAAAATTGCTTCGGATTGTGTAAATAAAAATGGAAGCTTTTTACCAGCAGTTTGTTGTGGACTTAACCATTGCAAAGCCTCAGCATTTTTAGAGGTGCTATAAAAAATATGAATTTTTTTAGTAGTGCCTAAAATTTGAATACTTAAAGGCTTACCTAAAATTTTTTCTTCATCGCCTAGAGCATAAAAAGCATTTTTAGTATCATCATCTAGTAGTACTTTTTCTATATTTAAACCATTGGTGTCGAAAATAATCTCTCCTGCTTCTCCATTTTGTTGTATGGTCCAGGTTGCCTCGCCACTTAATTTTTTTTGATCAAAATTCACATTAAGTTTTAAATCTAAATGAGTGACTTTAGCAAGAGTCGGTTCAGAAAACGAATGAGGGTCATTACGATTTATAGGTTCTTCAATTACCACATCTTTTGGTTTTTTATGGTCCTGATTACAGGATAGAATTGCTATTAATGGAATAATAAATAGTAATTTTTTCATTTTCTGTTTATTTAAATCGTACAGTAACTTTTATATTTTGAGTAATTCCATTACTTGCACCATGCCAAGAATTATAAGCTTTAATTAGTTTCAAAGCTGTTTCTGATGCTGAGGGACTAAAAGTTTTTAAAATTTTAAAATCTGCTAATTTCCCATTCTTTAAGATATTAAACTGCACTATTACTTTACCTGTTTGGTTAGTATTTAAGTGAGCATTTTTATCTAAATATTGCCTGAATGTATGCCAACCACCATTAGGGCCGGCAAGCGTAGTATTATTTTCCTTTCGTTGACTATAACCTACTGCTGCCACTTCAGATAGCCCATCGGTGCTTGGTTTCAACTGTATTTTCAGCAAAACATTTTGTTTGGCACTTAAAACTTCAGGCTCGTAACCAATATAGCTTATTTCTAGACTATCATTTTGATTTCCCACTAATTTAAATGTGCCTTTAACATCAGAGATAGTGACCAATCCATTTATTTTATTTTGAATTTGAACACCTGGCAATACATTTCCAGTAATAATGTCTGTCACTTCGCCTTTTATTAGTTGAGCTGGTGCAGTAACAATATTACTGCTCATAGCTTGCTTTGCAGAAAAATTATTGTCTGCCAGCAATTTTACTTTAGAGTTACTGATATCTTGAATTTCATCAGATTTCATGCTGGTAACAGAACTGACAATACTTTTTTTATTTTGAAGCAAAGTATCCAAACTAGAAGTTTGATGATCCATTAGTGGCTCAACAGAAATTTCTTCCTCTGGAGAATAACTTTTTGTTGGTGATTGAACCATCATATTATTATCAGCTAAAAGTGATCCGGTAGAAAGCTCGGTTTTACCGTTTGGTTTAGTTTCATTGATGGTATCAGGGATAGTTTTAGCAGACTCTAAAAGTCCATCTTTTTTCTGAAGCTCACTAACAGCAATCGTTCTATTTTCAGGAGTTTGGTTTAAGTATATGCTGAGTACACTTATAAAGATTATTAAGGATGCTGCAATACTCCATTGTTTAACGCCCCAGGTAAATCCAATTAGATTATACTTTCTTTTATTTAAACGATCATTAAGTTTTTGATCTAATTCGGCGATTGTATCATCTTGCAATCCAAGCTCTTCAATACCCATCATTGCATCCTGTAAAAAAGGATCATCCAAAGCCCTTTCCTCCAGTTTTTGCTGCTCTGCAAGACTTAGCGCTCCGTTGTAATATTTACGGATTAAGTTGATATCGTTTTGTGTCTTATTCACTTTGTTTTTCCAAACAAATTTTTAAGTTTCGTTTGCCATTTTGGATATAACTTTTTACTTTACTTATTTCAAAACCAGTGTGTTCGGCAACTTCTGTATAGCATTTTTTTTGAAGGTAAAATAAATTTACACTTAATTTTTGTTCTTGATTTAATGTTTCTATACATTTTTCTAGTGCAAGCAATTGTGCTTCTTTTCCCTCATCGCTGTTTATATGATGCAAAAGAGGACCAGTTTCCACAAAAGACTCATCTATATTAACAAAAGTATTTTTCTGATTCTTTCTCAACTCCATCAAACAGAAGTTTCTGCTTAAAACATAAAGCCAACTCTTAAAATTTTTTACGTCGTGTTCTTTAAGCTTAGTGATTAGCTGCTCAAATATTTGCATCACCGCGTCTTTACTATCCTCCTCATCTTTAAAATATTTTAAGCAAACACCATAAACTAATGGCATATACGGTTGATACAATTTACCTAAAATCATCAAATCGCCCGACTTTTTATAGTCGGCAACCCACTGTTCATCTACAGATGAATCTTGATGTTTTCTAAGGTACTTAATCATTATCTACCTCAATTATAAAAAAAATATATTTCTGTTTATGGAATTTCGATTGAAGCGGCATCTTATTAGAAAATATAATTGGTAATCATTAAACTCAAATAAAATGAAAAACTTACTCGCCATCTTTACTTTATTCCTATTATTCTCTGCCTTTAGAACAGATGAAAAAATAACCATCAGTGGTTTTGTTTATGATCAAAAGGATGGGAAACCAATCACAAGTGCTGAAATTAAAGCGAAAAGCAACAACAAGATTTTCACAAACACTGATCAAAATGGAGCATTTAAACTGAGTGTATCCAAGACAGAGAGATTTGTATTGGTGACTTCCATAGGTTTTAAAATAGAAGAAGTTAAAATCACTACTCAACCTTTGAAGATTTATTTGGAATTAGATCAGAAGACCTTAAATGAAGTCATGGTTATTGGTTTTCCTATTCAAGAAAAAATGGATATGATTGTATCTGTTGCCACTAAGCAAAGTTTAAGTATTAAAAACTACCAGCCAACCGGTTATTACAATACCGAATCTTACTCAGCTATTAACGAGAATAATTTTAAAAGTGCAAAAGCCGATCCTTTATCAACTTTTTCTATTGATGTTGATGCAGCATCTTATAGTAATTTACGTCGATTTATCCATAGCGGACAAATGCCACCAAAAGATGCGATAAGAATTGAGGAAATGATTAATTATTTCAATTATGATTATCCCGAGCCAACAGGCGTAGATCCTGTAAGCATCACTACCGAAATTGCAGCTGCACCTTGGAATAAAAATCACCGTTTGGTAAGCATCGGCTTAAAAGCCAAAACCATCCCGAATGAAAATTTACCAGCTTCTAATTTGGTTTTTTTGTTGGATGTTTCTGGATCTATGCAAGGACCAGATAGATTAGACCTTGTAAAAACATCTTTGAAATTATTGACCGATCAACTTCGCCCAAACGATCATGTAGCCATTGTAGTTTATGCGGGAGCAGCGGGTTTGGTATTACCATCAACTCCAGGAAATCAAAAAATGAAAATTAAAGATGCTTTGAACAAGTTAGAGGCTGGTGGTTCTACCGCTGGTGGTGCTGGTATTCAATTGGCTTATGAAACCGCCAAGAGAAGCTTTATTAAAGGAGGTAACAATCGAGTAATTTTAGCAACTGATGGAGATTTTAATATTGGTGCCAGCAGCGATGGCGAAATGCAAAGATTGATTGAAAATTATAGAAATGATGGTGTTTTCTTAAGCGTTTTAGGTTTTGGAATGGGAAATTTAAAAGACAGTAAAATGGAAACACTGGCAGATAAAGGGAATGGAAATTACGCTTACATAGACGGTATTAATGAAGCAAAAAAA
>JBKJLB010000126.1:0-5017 GCA_046597075.1 Pelobium sp. | reverse complement strand
GCAGCATCATTATATTTAATATGTACGCCTGCTTCCACTAAAACCGGGTAATTTGGCGATCTAAAAGCTTCGAATTTTGCCGAATTATATTTAAAGGTTCGGTTGGCTCTATAAAGTTTATTTTCAAAATAGATACAAACCTCTGGCACCCTAGCCCTGCCATCTTCTAGCTTTGCTGATGCGATTTCTAACGCGGTAATAAAGTTTTCCTTGGCATCTGTCCGCACCTCAGAAATAGGCAGCTGCGACCCAGTAAAGATGACGGGTTTGCTCAATCCATCTAACATAAAGCTTAAAGCTGATGCTGTAAAAGCCATGGTATCCGAACCATGAAGAATTAAAAAACCATCGTGATCTTCATAATTATCTTCTATAAGTTTCGCTAAAAAAGCCCATATATCGGGCGTCATGTCAGAAGAATCGATGATGGGATTAAATGAATGAACGGTTAATTCGTAATCCATCCTTCTTAACTCGGGCACATGTTCTATAATCTGCTCAAAGTTGAAGGGCTTTAATACACCAGTGGAAGGATCGGTAATCATTCCAATAGTCCCGCCGGTATAGATCACAAATATTTTAGTCATTCTTTTGCTTAGATTTTTCTTTAGCTACACAAATAAACAATATTAATTATATACCAAAAACTTTAATTGAATTTGAGGTGGTAATTTCTGCAATTTCTTCTAAACTTAACCCTTTTATATCAGCCAGTTTTTCGGCAATATGAATTAGATAAGCACTCTCATTAGGCTTACCTCGGTATGGGACTGGTGCCAAATACGGAGCATCAGTTTCTAAAACAATATGTTGTAAATCTATATCTTGAATCACCTCGGCTAAACCTGCTTTTTTATAGGTCAAAACTCCGCCAATGCCCAAGTAAAAATTAAGTTGAATTGCTTTTTGAGCCTGTTCTAAATTACCAGTGAAGCAGTGGAAAATGCCTCTCAACTTTTCATCTTTTAAATCTTCTAATACCTCAAAAACTTCATCAAAAGCATCTCTGCAATGAATTACAATAGGTAAATCTAATTCCTTTGCCCAAGCAATTTGAGTTCTAAATGCATTCTTTTGCTCCTTAATAAAAGTTTTATCCCAATATAAATCCATCCCAATCTCCCCTATGGCAAATACCTTGTTGTTTTTAACGGCTTGATGAATTTGAGACAATTCATCTTCATAATTTTCTTTCACATCGCAAGGATGCAGCCCAAGCATCGGGAAACAGGTTTCAGGATATTTTTCACTCAAGCCTAAAACCAATGGCATAGAAGCACTATCTACATTCGGAAGAAACAACCTTTGAATACCGTTGGCTTTGCACTTTTGTATTTGTAGCTCCAATTTTTCTTCATCAGTTTCATAATAAATATGCGTATGGGTATCAGTTAATATCATTGAGGCAAAAATAAGAAATATAACAATGCTAGTTCGAAAATAAGATGTTGAATATCTTCAATTTAATGCTCAATCATTTGTCTAAATAGCATTAATTATTTGGTGTTTTGATAGATTTCTCATTTAGATCATCCATTATTTAAGCATCATTAAATTAATTTTATCTATAAATTTCTTCTTAACGACTTTTTTGTAAAATAAATTCCATCCTCATAAGAAACATTTTAATTATTAAATTTTAAACCTTTTATTTGAAAATAACGTAGATAAATAAATTTAAAACTGTATTTTAGACAATGAAGATTTTGATAGCAGAGGATGATCACTTGATGTTAAAGACATTAGAGTTTAGACTTAAAAAGGATGGTCACGAAGTATTTTTATCAAAAGATGGAAATGAAGCCATGGAAATGGTCGATAAACACCTTCCTGATTTAGTGATATCTGATATTATGATGCCTTATTCTTCTGGATTAGAGCTTGTTGGCTTTATCAAACAAAAATATCAAGATAAGATTAGGGTTATTATTTTGTCTGGTATGGGACAAGAAAACGTAATAGTTGAAGCTTTTAAGTTAGGTGCAGTAGATTTTATAACCAAGCCTTTTAGCCCTAATGAATTATCTATGCGTATAAACAGATTGATATCCTCAGCTTAAAATGTAAAAATTGAATTCATCAAATTGACGCTCGACCGCTCCTCAACCTTTAACATATCCTACATATACGCTACTACGCTCCTATTCATTCTCCTGATAGTGACGCTAGCGTCTTACATCTTAATTTATCTATATATTAAAAATAAAAGGGGACTAAAATATGTAAGATGGAAATATTTATCCGACAACCTGATTACCTATGCCATATTTTTCGAAGTAGAAGACCCTGATCTTTTTCATAAAACCCCTATTCCTTTTGCTAATCGGACAAATAAATTATTGGCCAATAAACATTTTAGACGTTTAGTAAATAATGAACTTATTTCCGCAAAAGAAAATATGTCTGGCAGTTCTGGAGAAAATTTGCAAAAGCTTTATCTGCAAATCAATTTAGACCAATATGCTTTAAAATTATTAAAAAGTAAATCTTGGTACAAAATATCTAAGGCCATCCAAGAATTTGGTGTGATGGAGTTGGACCAATACAGAGATAAAATTACCCCCTTTATTAACCATAAAAACATATTGGTTAGGTTGGAAGCACAAAATACTTTACTAAAGTTTAATGGTTTTAAGGGACTTTACTTTTTAGACCAAGCTGCCTATCCAATTACAGAATGGCAACAAATTAAATTATTAGAACAATTAAATACTTTAACTATTGATGATTTTACAGGAATAGAAAATTGGCTGAAATCTAAAAATGACTCTGTAGTTGCTTTTGCACTTAAATTAGCAGGAAATTATTTTCAATTTCAATTACATGAACAGATTTCGAATTGTTTATACCACTCAAGTCCAGAGGTTAGAAAAGAAGCTATTCTTACCTTAAAGGCCATCCCTTCAGAAGATACTGCGGCTAAGCTGATGGATATCTATCCTACGGAGGATGTTAAAAATAAAATTGAAATCATTGAAGCCTTAAAAGAGGTAGGCAGCAGTGATGATTTTCATTTTCTAATTGAGATCATCAAAAATGAGGAAGTTACCCTTCAATTTAAAGCAGCACAAACCATGGCTTCTTTAAAACCGAATGGTTTTGAACTTCTTTGTGCATTACCTGAGGCCAATGTATACCCATTGAATGAAATAATTAACCACATTAAATCTGAGTTAAAATGAGTTTCGGCGAATTTATTTTTAATTTAATAACCACCATTCTGCTGTCTTATTCCGCATTTTTACTCATTGGGTATATGATCATTGGCTTCCTTTCTATTGGCGAAGTTCAAAAATATTTACATAAAAATAGTTTTACAAATTACAGAATGTTAGCGGGCTCAAACAATACACCTGGTGTCAGCATTCTAGCGCCAGCTTATAATGAAGGGGCAAATATTATTGAAAACGTACGGTCGCTTCTTTCCATTCACTACAATAATCTAGAAGTTATTATTATTAATGATGGTAGTAAGGATGATTCTATTGATAAATTAGTAGATGCATATGATTTGGTTAAGGTAGATTATTTTGTAAATCAGCAAATCGATACAAAAAAAATAAAAGCCATTTATAAAAGCAAAAACAATATTTACAGAAAGCTAATTGTTGTTGACAAAGAAAACGGAGGAAAAGCTGATGCCTTAAACGTAGGCATTAATGTTTCTAAGAACGAGTATGTGGTTTGTATTGATGTAGATTGTGTGATAGAACAAGATGCACTTTTAAAACTCATCAAACCATTCCTTGAATCTCCAGATGTTAAAGTAATTGCTACTGGCGGAGTAGTTAGAATTGCAAATGGTTGTGAAATAGCAGACGGACGACTTGTAAAAGTAGGCTTACCAAAGCAATTTGTACCAAGAGTGCAAACATTAGAATATATAAGGTCGTTTTTGCTAGGGCGTATGGCTTGGAGCCGGTTAAATGGTCTAATGTTAATATCAGGTGCTTTTGGTGCCTTTGATAAAGAAATTGTAATCAAATGTGGTGGTTATGATCATAAAACAGTAGGTGAAGATATGGAGTTGGTGGTAAGAATGAGACGGTATATGGAAGAACGAAATATTGCTCATAAGGTGGCTTTTATTCCTGATCCACTTTGCTGGACAGAGGCTCCTGCCTCCTATAAAATTTTAGGCCGTCAAAGAAACCGCTGGACCAGAGGAACGATTGAAACACTTAAATTTCATAAGGTGACTTTTTTAAATACCAACTATGGTATATTAGGTTTAATGAGTTACCCTTATTGGTTCTTTTTCGAACTTTTAGCCCCAATAGTAGAGTTTATAGGTTTTATTATTTTAATAGTATTTGGAATTTTAGGCCTATTAAATTTGACTTATACTTTGGCTTTATTTGCTTGTGTGTATAGTTTTGGTGTACTTTACTCTGTATTTGCAATTCTAATGGAAGTGCACTCATACAATCAATATGGGAATAAAAGAGAAATATTAAGCTTGTTTTTAACTGCTCTATTAGAACCTATTTTATTTCATCCATTTTTAGTTTGGTCTGCCATTAAAGGCAACATAGATTTTATCAGAAAGAAAAATACTTGGGGAGAAATGACCAGAGCTGGATTATCTACACCCAAGAAAACAACAGCTTAAAATGTATCAAACGGCAATTAAAAGAAATCAAATTATTTTAAAGTTAGCTGCTGCAATTAAATTAATCAGCGGCTTAGCTATCATTTGGTTGGCGTTAATGCTACTTTTTAGAGTTTTTACAATAAGCTATGCTGCTTTTAAAAACGGTTTACCAAACAACTTTATCCATTTAATAATTCTTAGTTGGTTAATTGATGTTGTTTTTTGGCTTAAAGCTGTTTGGTACTTATTTATCATCTTTATCCCCTTATACATCTTATCAGCAAGGTTTAGTACAGTAATTTTAAAGCTGCTGGTGATTTTATTTTTTATTGTTGAGCTCATCCTGTTTTTCTATTTCACTACCGCATTGGTTCCGCTTGGAGCAGATATTTTTGCTTACTCAATTAACGATATTGAGCAAAC
>JBKJLB010000166.1:0-3352 GCA_046597075.1 Pelobium sp. | reverse complement strand
ATTTGTGTAACAAAAAAATTCATTTATTTTTATATGCCTAATACGCTTTTAAATAATGTACTTCTACCTTAAAATTAAATGAAAATGATTTTTTCTAAAAAAATGAAATCCCAGCATTTGCTAATGCTTGTATTCTCCTGTTTCTCATTTTTAGCTGCTAAAGCACAAACAGAAACCGATGCCCTCATGATGAAAAAAAATGAGCTATGTATCGGTGGTATTTATGCCTACAGTAATTGGAGTAATTATTGGGAAGGCTCCTTAAAACGTAACAATCAAAATATTGGAAACGTGTCTTCCAATCAATTCCATTTAATGGGCACTTATGGTTTAAACAATAAAATTAACCTGCTTTTTAACGTTCCATATGTCACTACCAACTCTAATGCGGGCACATTAAGTGGATTTAAGGGTCTTCAAGACATCAGCTTTGCTATCAAATGGAAAACCTATTCAAAAAAAGTTGGAGCAGGTAACTTAGGTTTATTCCTAGGTGCTGGATTATCAACACCATTAACCAATTACGTGATAGATTTTCAACCCCTAGCTATTGGCATGGGAAGCACAAACTTTACCGGACGTGTAAATATTGATTATTTAGTGAAAAGATTTTATGTAACATTAGCCAGTGCTTATATGCGTAGAAGTAATATTCAATTAGATAGAGATAGTTATTATACTGATAGGCTAATAAATTCAAACCAAGTAGCTATGCCTGATATGTTGATGTTTAATTTTGGTACAGGTTACCGTAATGGTAACACAATTGCCGAATTTGCATTTTCTAACATGACCTCTTTAGGTGGTTTTGATATCCGTAGAAACGATATGCCTTTCCCTAGCAATAGAATGAATGCCACTACGGTGGGAGGAAACATCAAATACAACCTTCCTAAATTTTCTGCTTTAACTTTAGTTGCCGGCGGCAACTATGTAGTTGCGGGAAGAAACGTAGGACAAAGCTATAACCTAAACGGAGGTTTGTTTTACACGCTCAATTTTACATCTTCAAAAAATTAATCCCATGAAAAAATTAAATGTTTTTATATATACAGTAATGCTATTTGTTGCCATATCTTGTAAAAAAGATATTGCTGAGCAAACTGAGGGTATTGCCGCTCTAAATCCCACTTCTATAGATGCCAATGCAGGAGATTGGAAAACTATTTTATTAAGCTCCAATGCTGAAATTAGCGTGGCAACTCCCCTGCCAACAACAAACCCATTGTATGTTGCTGAGCTAAACGAGATAAGAGGCTTACAACAAAATATTACTGAAGATCAAAAAAAGGATATTGATTATTGGGCAGCTGGAGGTATATTACGTTGGAACGAAATTATGCGAGAGCTGGTTGCTAAATACAATTTACCACCTTATCAAAATGAAGATGGGACATATCCCATTCCAAGTGGTGCGAATCCTTTTGCTTATCCCTTGTTTCCGTTTTCTAACCCTCCATATGCGGCTAGGGCGTATGCTTACATTGCTGCTGCACAATACGATGCATTGGTTGCTACTTGGCATTATAAAAAAATCTACAACCGTTTAGCACCTTATAAAAATAGCACTAGCATCACGGCAATGCTGCCAAAAACAGATTTACCTTCTTATCCATCAGAGGCTGCTGTTATTGCTGGCGTTACTGCAGAAATGATGAAACTTTTATTCCCAACAGAAATTTCAAATATTGAGCAAAAAGCAGCTAATCATGAATTAAGTATAATGAGAGCAGGCGCTGCAACACGAAGTGATATTGAGGCTGGCGAAGTTTTAGGCAGAGCGGTAGCACAAAAATTTATTTTAAAAGCCCGAGGCGATAAAGCTGGGGCAGCTGTTGGAACCCCCGCCCTATGGACTAAATTAGAAACAGATTGCATTGCCAAGGGTAGATCGCCGTGGATAAGCTTGGAATCACCAAAAAGACCCCCTATGTTACCCTTTTTTGGAGATGTGGTGCCTATTGTTATGCCTAGGACAACATTGATGACTTTTCTTCCACCACCACCACCACCAGTAGGAAGTCCACAACTTATAAAAGAAACTGCAGAAATATTAGAATTTACTAAAAAACAAGATCGGGAATATATAAGAATAGCTCATTTTTGGGCAGATGGTGTGGGTACTTCCACCCCTCCTGGACATTGGAATGCCATAGCAGCTGATGATTTTATTAAACAAAATTTAAGCGAAGTTAAATGGAGCAGAAATATGGCTTTACTAAACTTAACCTTAATGGATGCCGCCATTATTACTTGGGCAACTAAATACGAGTATTACAATGGGAGACCTTGTCAGGTAGATCCAGAAATTAAAACTTCTACTGGCGTACCAAATTTTCCGGCTTATATCTCTGGTCATTCTACTTTTAGTGGATCCGCTGCTACTATACTTAGCTACTTAACACCTGCTAGAGCAAATGCCTATAAGGCTATGGCGCTAGAAGCCTCAAATTCAAGAATGGTATCGGGCATTCATTTCCGTAGCGATTGTGAAGTAGGATTAACAGTTGGAGCAAAAGTAGGTGATTATTTTATTGAAAGAGGTAAAACAGACGGAGCACAATAGTATAAAAAAAGCATATTGAAAAGAGGGTAATCTTAACGGATTACCTTTTTTTTTAAATCCAAATTAACTAGATAACATATTGTTATTTCATCAAAATGTTAATTCCGTTTTACATCTAGCAATTATTTTAAATTATAGTTGCCCTTCTTATGAAGAACTCACATCTTCGTGTTTCCAAAAAATACCCAATGTCACAACAACATATTTTTTTAGTCGCACAAGAATTAAGTGTAGGCAGCAAGCAAGTAGCCGCTACTTTGAATTTATTAGACGAAGGCGCAACTGTCCCTTTTATTTCTAGATACCGAAAAGAAGTAACAGGCAGCTTAGACGAAGTACAAGTAGCAGCCATCAGAGACCGCGAACAACAATTAAGAGATTTAGATAAACGAAAAGAAGCCATCCTAAAATCTATTGAAGAACAAGGAAAATTAACGCCCGAATTAAAACAACAGGTTTTAGCGGCAGAAACCATGACGGCTTTGGAAGACATCTATCTTCCTTATAAACAAAAGAGAAAAACAAAAGCCTCAGTTGCTCGCGAGAAAGGTTTAGAGCCTTTGGCCTTAAGTATTTTTGCGCAAGATCAAAAAAATCCAGAGGAACAAGCCTCTGATTTTATTGATGAAGAAAAAGGAGTGAATACTACCGAAGAAGCTTTGCAAGGTGCAAGAGATATTATTGCCGAAATGATAGCAGAAAATGCCGACGCCAGAACTAAAATGCGAGATCTGTTTTTTACCAAAGGAATTTACAAATCGGAAGTTTTAAAAGGAAAAGAAGCAG
>JBKJLB010000307.1:0-7723 GCA_046597075.1 Pelobium sp. | reverse complement strand
CCTCCACAGGGAAATCAGTGCCCAATGGAAGCCAATTATTTTGCTGAAGCAAATCTAAATAAGCGTAAGCCGTTTTCAATCTCTGTTTACCTAATCGATCTCCAGCCCAATACATATCTGATGTTGCATGAGTAGGCTGAACTGATGGAACAATGTTATTCTCTCCAAATAACTTAAAATCATTTGGATTGATGACTTGTGCATGCTCTATTCGCCATCTTTCATCATTTTTACCCTTTAATACATCAGCATAGATTTTTAAAATGGTGCGATTAGCCGAGACTCCAATGTCATGTGTACACATCTGGAAACCATGGTCATGAATTTTTTGTGCAACATCTTTAAAATGTTGCGGATCAGAAAGTAAGAATCCGGAGTGACCTGGCATATCTGAATAAGGCTGCAATAAACAAGCTCCTCTAGAGCCTAAAGCCCCATCTCCATAAACCTTAAATGACCTTATATTTATAAAATCTGTTTTGATTTTTCCTCTATCAAACAAAAAATTATAATTCTTCTCCGCATCAGAAAGCATTATATAAAGACGCATTTTTAAGTCCCCTGTTTTCTGCAGCGAATCTATCAGCATAGCATCTTCGAAATCAATCCCACAATCGTCTATCGTTGTTAAACCAACAGCAAAACAATTGTTAGCAGCCGCAATTAAACCTTTTTCGGTTTGGCTTCTGGTAAATGAAGGGATTTTTGCGCTCACCAAATCAACCGCATTATCAATTAATATTCCTGTTAGTTTCCCATTCTTTACTTCAATTTCGCCACCAACTAATTTTTGTCCAACTGTAATCCCTGCCGAATCCAATGCTACTTGATTGGCAATAACTGCATGACCGTCTACACGAGAAAGTATCACTGGTCTATTTTTAAATAAAGAATCCAACAATATTTTATCTGGAAATTCTTTGACAGGCCAATCGTTTTGATCCCATCCTCTACCAACAATCCAGCCTTCAGGGTTTTCATCGGCGAAAGCCTTTACCTTTTCTAAAATTTCTTTCCAACTTTTAGTACCTACCAAATTCACATTTTGGAGGCCCTGTCCGTATCTTAAAAAATGCGCATGTGCATCAATGAAGCCAGGATAAACCGCTTTTCCCTTTGCATCTATTTCTTTAAAGGCATTAAAATCTCGCTTAATATCTTTTGTAGAGCCAATAGCAATAATCTTCCCGTCCGAAATAGCAAAAGCTTCAGCAACGGTAAAGGCCGAATCAACCGTGTAAACTTTTGCATTGATCACTATTAAATCTGCATGTTTTTTGATGTGACAGGCACTTAGGATAAATATAATGAGCACTAAGAATGGGAAGTATTTCATGAAATAATTATAATAAGCTTAATATCGTTAAAGATACTGAAGCCTAGTTAAACCATCAACACATAATTTTATGCAAACCTTATTAAATTTTAGATTTTAGGGCGAGTTGACCTTAAAATTTTGTTTATTTTTGTGGCTCATGCCAGATATCATTAAACTTTTACCCGACTCCGTTGCCAACCAAATTGCTGCCGGAGAAGTGGTACAAAGACCTGCTTCGGCCGTTAAAGAATTGTTGGAAAATGCACTTGATGCCGGAGCTGATAAAATTCAGTTAATTATTAAGGATGCAGGAAAATCATTGATCCAAGTAACGGATAATGGCTGCGGTATGAGTGCAACCGATGCCCGGATGTGTTTCGAGCGACATGCAACTTCGAAAATCAACAAGGCCGAAGATCTTTTTGCCATCAGAACGATGGGTTTTAGAGGCGAAGCTATGGCATCAATTGCTGCCATTGCGCAAGTAGAATTAAAAACTAAACGTTACGAAGATGAACTTGGAACTTTAATTCAGATTGAAGCTTCGGAAGTGATTAATCAAGAAGCTTGGGCAGGCAACTCTGGAACAACCATTAGTGTAAAAAATCTGTTTTATAATATCCCCGCAAGGAGAAACTTTTTAAAAAGTAACCCAGTGGAGATGCGCCATATCATTGATGAATTTCAAAGAGTATCTTTAGCCCATCCTGAAATATTTTTCACGTTACATCATGACGGACAAGAGGTGTTTCATTTACCTGCAACACAACTTAAGCAGCGTATTATACATTTATTGGGCAATAATTATAATGAAAAACTGGTTCCGCTAGATGAGCAAACTAGTATAATCCAAGTCAAAGGATTTATAGGTAAGCCTGCTTTTGCCAAGAAAACCCGAGGAGATCAGTTCTTTTTTGTGAATAACCGTTTCATTAAAGATGGTTATTTGAATCATGCGGTAATGATTGCTTATGATCAGCTTTTACCTGATGATTGCTTTCCGCTTTATGTTTTGTTTATCGAGATTGATCCTGCAAAAATTGATATCAATGTTCATCCTACCAAAACAGAGATTAAATATCAGGATGAGAAGGCCATTTATGCAATTATCCGATCGGCTGTAAAACGTTCTTTAGGAAGATACAACATTACACCTACTTTAGATTTTAATCAGGAAACGGCTTTTCAAGGAATGATTACTGATAAACCAATCCACGAAATTACGCCACCGTCTATTAATTTCAATCCAAACTTTAATCCTTTTCAAGAAGAGCGGAAATCATCGTCTAAAGAAATTCCATTTTTAAGAAATTTAGAAGATAAAAAAGGCATCCCAAGTAATTGGGATACACTTTATGAAATTGCATCAAAAAAAGAGGATGAGCAACAGCATTTTCAATTAAACTCTGGAAAAAGTATTTCGATAAACGAAGGAGCAATTGAAAATTTAAGCGGCAGACAGGTTTTTCAGCTCCATCAAAAATATATCATCACGCAAATAAAATCTGGTTTTATGTTGGTAGATCAGCAGGCTGCCCATGAAAGAATTTTATATGAAAGATTTTTGGTTCAATTAGATCAAAATAAAGGCGTTAGCCAACAAAGTTTATTTCCACAAACGGTCACCCTAAACACTACTGATTTTGCCTTAGCCAATGAATTACTGCCAGATTTTCAGGCTTTAGGTTTTCAAATCAGAGATTTTGGTAAAAATACTTTAGTAATTGAAGGGGTGCCAGCTGATATTCCAGAAAACAACGATTTAGCGGTTATGCTGGAAGAATTGATAGAAGGATTTAAGAACAATCACAGTATTTTAAAGTTAGATAAAAGAGATAATTTAGCTCGAACACTGGCCAAAAACTCGGCTATTAAAGCTGGCACAACATTAGAGACCGAGGAGATGAATGATTTAATTGATCAACTTTTTGCCTGTCAGCTGCCCAATATGGCTATCAACGGAAAACAAATTATTATTAAAATAACTTTAGAAGAATTAACAGAGCGATTTGCAAAGCTTTAGAAATAAAATATGAGAGAATTTCGTCCCCTTGGGAATAACCTATTTCCTCCGGTAGTTAAAAATTTATTAATCATCAACGGAATATTTTTTCTGGCTACTTATGTTTTTCAAAGCAGTATAGGTTTTGACCTTACTGAACATTTAGCGCTATTTTATTACGCTTCACCAAAGTTTAGAATTTGGCAGTTAATCACTCATCTATTTATGCATGGAAGTGTGGGACATATTTTTTCTAATATGTTTGCTTTATGGATGTTTGGCTCAATTCTAGAGAATTTTATGGGCTCTAAGAAGTTTTTAAATTATTACCTGTTATCAGGAATTGGCGCTTCCATACTTTATATGGGGGTTCTTTTTTTGCAAATTAATCCTGTTCAAAAAAATGCAGAGATGTATGAAATTCAACCCTCGGTAAACCAATTTGAGTCCTTTATTCAAAATAATGTAAGCGAGGGTTATCAACCAGATTTTAATAGAGTGCTATCTTTGTGGCAACAAAATCCTAATTCTACTGAAGCTACCAGAGCATCTAAAAATATCGTAAAAGAGTATTTAAATATTAGACTCGATTCTTCGGTTTTAGGAGCATCAGGAGCTGTTTTTGGATTATTATTGGCTTTTGGAATGTTTTTCCCTAATACCTTAATCTATATATACTTTTTCATCCCGATGAAGGCTAAATACTTGGTCATATTATACGGTTTATTTGAATTATATAACGGCGTTGCGAATAACCCTGGTGATAACGTGGCTCATTTTGCTCACTTGGGTGGGATGCTTATTGGGTTTATTTTAATTAAAATTTGGAAAATTAAAAGCCCTGAGCAATACTAGTTGAATATTTATAAATTAGCTATATGAGTTTATATAATGAACTAAAAATGAAGGTGTTTTATTCTGGTAACAGAATCAACCTCTTTATTGGCATCAATGTCATCATCTTTTTAACGTTTATCGTTTTAAAGGTATTTGAATATTTGTTCACCGGAAAAACCTTGTATAGTAATTTAGTGAATGATTATTTGGCTGTACCATCAAACCTAGAATCACTTTTATACAAACCATGGACCCTGTTCACTTACATGTTTATCCATGCTGATTTTTTCCACATTCTTTTTAATATGCTTTGGTTATATTGGATTGGAAGAATATTGGAAGAGTACATAAATGGAAAAAAAATCACTTTTCTTTATATTGCGGGTGGTTTAGCGGGAGCAATTTTTTACATCGTTTGCTACAATATATTCCCGGCGTTTTCAGAAATGGCTTTAATTTCGTCTGCTGTAGGCGCATCTGGTGCGGTGACAGCTATTATAATTGCTACTGCTACTTTACTACCAAATCATACAATTTCACTATTACTTTTAGGGCCAGTAAGATTAGTTTGGATAGCAATTTTTTATTTCATTGTTGATTTTGTTTCGCTTTTAGGACCAAATGCCGGTGGTAGTTTAGCACATTTAGGTGGTGCAATTTTCGGATTTTTCTTTATCAAGTCTATGCAAAAAGGTAATGATTGGAGCAAGCCATTTGAAAATTTATTTAAACCTCAACCAAAATTAAAAGTTGTTTCCAAAAACCAAGAAAGAGCATCATCAACTAAAAATGAAGTGCCAAACCAAACCGAAGTTGACGAAATTTTAGATAAAATATCAAAAACAGGATACGATAAATTAACCAAGAGAGAGAAAGAGGTTTTATTTAAAGCCAGCAAAGACGATGAGAAAAAGTAAGACAAGTTTTTGGCATAAAATTATTCTTCTGTTTAATTATTTAGCTGTTATTTCTCTATTATTGAGTTATGCTGCCACATTCACTGACCCTGCAGAATTTTGGTATTTTACTCTTTTTGGTTTAGCATACCCCTTTATTTTACTAATCAATATTTTCTTTTTGCTTTTTTGGATTTCATCCAGAAAATGGGCCGCATTATTATCTCTGATCACCATTTTAATAGGTTTTGGATTTGTTGAACAAACGTTTGCCTTCCGCCTAAAAAACGAAAACGATTTTCAAGTTAATAGCAAAACCATTAAAGTTATGACTTGCGATGTTCATTTTTTTAAAAAGTTTGGGAACGAATTAGATACTTTAACCAAAACAAACGCATTAAAAATTATTAAAACTGAACAGCCAGATATTGTAGGTTTTCAAGAGTTTTTTACCCGTAGAAAAGGAAAATATGACTTTAAAGATTCTATTCTTAAATACTTAGACACCAAATTTTATTATTACAGTAAAATAGCGGAGAATGATTATGAGTCTAACGGAATTGCATTTTTTAGTAAATATCCAATAATTGATAGCGGAGAAATAAATCTAGAAGTTCCAAATGCAGGTAATAGAGGAATTTGGGTTGATGTGAAAAAAGAAAATACAGTTTTCAGAGTTTTTGTAGTACACTTAGCATCCATATCTTTTGCACCTGAAGATTATTCCTTTTTAAATGAAGTAAAAAGTGATATTAACACCAGTAAGGATGTACAATCTTCGAAAAGGATAGTTAGGAAACTACGTGATGCTTTTATCAGAAGGAGCAATCAAGTAAAAGTTTTAAAAACCGAAATGGATAAATGTACCATTCCATATTTAGTTATGGGTGATTTTAATGACACCCCTGTTTCTTACACGCTTTCACAGGTTACCAAAAATTTAAAAAACGGATTTAAAGAGAAAGGCAGTGGCTTAGGGATAACCTATAACGGAGAGTTCCCAAACTTCCAGATAGACTATATTCTATCCTCTCCGCAGTTTGATTTTAAAGCCTATAAAATTATCAAAAAAGATTATTCTGACCATTATGCGGTAAGATCTAACGTCATCTTATCTAAATAACAATTCTCCTATACAAATTTTGTAATTTGCGCCATGCAACATCAGCTAAATATATACAATACATTAAATCGCAAAAAAGAACTTTTTAAAGCGCTAAATCCACCTTTCGTTGGAATGTATGTTTGTGGACCTACCGTTTACAGTGATGTGCATTTAGGTAATTGCCGTACTTTCATTTCTTTTGATGTCATTTTTAGATACCTGACTTTTTTAGGTTATAAAGTAAGATATGTAAGAAATATTACAGACGCTGGTCATTTAGAAAGTGATGGGGATGTCGGTGAAGATAAAATTTCAAAAAAAGCTAAATTATCGGCTTTAGAACCCATGGAAATTGTTCAAAAATATTCGACAGATTTCCATGAGGTGATGAAAACATTTAACGCATTGCCACCAAGTATAGAGCCCACTGCTACTGGTCATATCATTGAGCAAATAGAAATGGTGAAAACTATTTTAGCATCAGGTTTTGGGTATGAAGTAAACGGAACGATTTATTTTGATGTAGAAAAGTATAACAATACTCAAGATTATGGCATCCTAAACAACCGAAAACTCGAAGATTTATTAAATAACACCCGTGATCTAGGCGGACAAAATGAAAAAAGAGGAGCCTTGGATTTTGCGCTTTGGATAAAAGCAAAACCTGAGCATTTAATGCAATGGCCTTCGCCATGGGGAATGGGTTTTCCAGGGTGGCATTTAGAATGCTCAGCCATGAGTAATAAATATTTAGGCGAACAATTTGATATTCACGGTGGTGGGATGGATCTAGCGCCTACTCATCATACTAATGAGATTGCCCAAAACGTTGCTGCTTGCGGTAAACAACCAGCTAATTATTGGATACATACTAACATGTTGACTGTAAATGGTCAAAAAATGTCTAAATCTTTAGGGAATAGCTTTTTGCCTCACGAGCTTTTTACAGGCAATCATCCATTATTGCATAAAGGTTATAGTCCAATGGTTGTTCGCTTTTTTATGTTGCAAGCACAGTACCGTAGTACCTTAGATTTTTCAAACGATGCTTTAGACGCAAGCGAAAAAGGATTTAAAAGATTAATGAGTGCTATTGGTTTATTTGATAAGTTAAAAGTTGCTGAAACTTCTGAAGTTAATATCGGCGAAATCGAACAAAAGTTTAATGTCGCAATGGATGATGATTTTAATACTCCTGTTTTAATTGCTGAACTTTTTGATGTAGCGAGAATCATCAACTCTATTTATGATGGAAAAACCAAAATAAATCAAGGTGATTTAGATGATTTAAAATTACTTGTTAAAAACTTTGTCACTGATGTTTTGGGTTTAACTGATGATTCACAAGCTACAGATGATGTTGAACCAGTAATGGATTTTATACTAAAAATCAGAAATGAAGCGAAGCAAAATAAAGATTACGCCACTTCAGATAAAATACGAATTGGATTGAAGGATATTGGCTTCCAAATAAACGATGGGAAAGAAGGCTCTAGCTGGTCAAAAATATAATCAAAAAAAGCTTCCTAAATTTAGGAAGCTTTTTTTGATTATATTTTTGACCA
>JBKJLB010000295.1:0-4774 GCA_046597075.1 Pelobium sp. | reverse complement strand
AAAAAACTTGATTGATTAACACCCCATAAAGTCCGCCAACCAATTCTTCATTTTCCCAAACTTCGATGGAGTGCGCAAAGCCAAATTGATGAAGTTTTAGGTACGCTTCCTGCATATCATTAGTAATCCAGGTGCCATCTTGGTCTAACCTTTCAGCATCGGCGCAAGCTGCTATTACTTTTTCGAAAGCCTTATTATGAGTGATTGTAAACTTTTTTGAGTTTAATACCTGTCTCATGCTCTTACTAATTTTTATTTCTTGTGGAAAGATGACAAATCGTTCGTGAGGGCTGTACCAAAGTATTGGCGTTTCTTCGCTAAACCATGGAAAAATTCCGTTTTCATAGGCTAAAATCAATCTTTCTTTTGATAAATCTCCTCCAATAGCTAGTAAACCATCTTCTTCTGCTAAAGCAGGATTTGGAAAAATAAGCTCATCTGAGAGATTAAATAGCATGAGAATTTAAGTCAATGGGTTAACTTTTTTTAGTGATGAAGTCTCAAAAATAGTCTCAAGATTTCAAACGAAATTAGGTTTAGATTTTAACTTAACCGTCGCATTAATTGGCTTTCAACCTTATTAAAAAATTCGATAGGCTTCAATTGTCGCCAATTTAATTCGTCTAATTCGCCTCCAAAGTTGATAAAATAATCAATATTGTTTTGTTTAAACTCATCAATTACGTGTTCTCTAAAATTTATTCCCGCTATCCATCCGTCTTCGATATCTTGAAACCATTCTTCATAATAACAATCATCAGAAGAATGAAAATTGAGAACATTTTCACCAATCAGTATAAATTTATTAATGCCTTGATCAATAATTGACTCTATAATCTCTCGTTTCAAAGTCATGATGTCATTATCAATGGCATCATTCCATTCGCCAATTAGTTCAATAATCGCGTAGTTGATGTCGTAGTCTACAAAAAGAACTTTTAAATAAAGGGTGTTAGAGCCAAAATAATCCCATTGTGGGTGAATCAGATAATTATAGATTTGCTTATCAAATTCAAATTCGTTGTATTGTGTTTGGAAGAAAGGCGAACGTTCGTCCTCTGCCGCAATATAATCGTCTCGCCAACGAAAATAGGGTTCAATTTCATGCATATTATTCTAAAGTTGCCATAAAGGCTTCAACGGCTTTTCTTACACTGCCGTGTGTGTCTAATAATTGAGAAGAACTTTTTTCGTTTAAGCCAGTTTCTTTCATAACCATCTTAGTTGCTCTGTTTACCAATTTAGTATTAGTCAACTGCATATCAACCATTTTGTTTCCTTTAACCCTGCCTAATTTTATCATGACGGTGGTACTGATCATGTTAAGCACTAATTTTTGAGCAGTCCCCGCTTTCATGCGAGTAGAGCCAGTTAAATACTCAGGACCAACAACAACTTCAACTGGGAACTTGGAGTTAGCTGCAATCGGACTATCCGTATTACAAACGATGCATCCAGTAACCAATCCATGTTCGTTTGCTTGCTTTAAGCCACCAATTACGTAAGGGGTTGTTCCAGATGCCGCAATACCAACCAACACATCTTTATTAGAGATTTCATATTTCGCCAAATCTTTCCAGGCTTGTTCAAAATTATCCTCTGCATTTTCAACCGCTTTTCTTATCGCAGTATCGCCACCAGCAATTATCCCTAAAACCCAATCAAATGGGACACCAAATGTTGGCGGGCATTCAGAAGCATCAAGAACACCTAATCGGCCACTAGTTCCAGCGCCGATATAAAACAACCTGCCGCCCATTTTCATTTTTTCGGTGATAGCCTCAGCCAATAATTGGATTTGAGGAATCACTTTTTCTACGGCTTTTGGGACAGTTTGATCTTCTTTATTGATATTTTGTAAAATCTCAAGTGTTGATTTTTTATCTAAATCATCATAAAGAGAGTCCTGTTCGGTTATTTCGGTCATATGGATAAATAATATGTACTTCGTAAAATTCGTAAAATATCTACAGCAAAAAAATATCTTTTTAAAAAAATCCGCAATTTCCAGAAAAAAAATAAAAAGGCTGAACAAAAACGCACAATTAGTTTGTTTTCAGAGACTTTTTAACAGAGAATAATTAGTTAATTTGCTTAATAATGTCGGGATCTAGAAATCAATATTTAAAGTACACTATTATAGCAGTTATAGCAAGTTTGTTTGGTATAATAGTTGGCGCAATTTACCAACAAAATTTGGGTGAATCTAGCAGAAATAGTTTTCCTTCATTTTCACTCCATTCAAATGACAAGCTAGATAAGATTTTAAGAGTCGTTAAAAACAATTATGTAGATTCCGTTAACACTGATTCTTTAGAGGAATTGGCCATCAATGATATCCTAAATAGTCTTGATCCTCATTCCGTTTACTTACCCCCATCAGACGCAAAGCATCAAAATGAAAGCTTAGAGGGTAATTTTGATGGTATTGGAATTGAATATTATGTTTTAAGCGATACACTTTTTGTAACCCATGTAAGAGATGGAGGGCCTTCTTTTAAAGCTGGTATAATTAAGGGAGATAAAATTATCGCAGTTAACGGTCAGGGTTTAAAAGGTAGCGGTTTATTGTCAGATAATATTGTTAACAAACTTAGAGGTAAGAGAGGGAGTAGTGTCAAAGTTTCTATTTTGCGGAAAGGAATAGCACAACCAAGACAGTTTGAAATAGTTCGGGATAGAATTGTAGTGAGTAGTATTGATGTCGGTTTTTTAATTCAGGGTTCAGTTGGACTTATTAAAATTAGCAAGTTTGGGGCAAATACTGAAGAAGATTTTAGTGCCGTACTAAATAAATTGCAGAAAAACGGAATGAAGAGTCTGATCTTAGACTTACGAGGGAACGGTGGAGGTTATTTGAGTGCGGCAACCGCTTTAGCAGATCAATTTCTTACTGATGGTAAGTTAATTGTGTACACCAAAGGTTTACACGAACCCAGAACCGATTATAAGGCAACTGCAGAAGGGAGTTTTGAAAACGGGAAGCTGATTGTCTTGATTGATGAAGGAACAGCATCAGCCAGCGAGATTGTCACCGGGGCTTTACAAGATTTAGATCGGGCTACCATCATAGGGCGACGTTCTTTTGGTAAAGGATTGGTACAAGAGCAGTTTGGCTTTGGAGATGGCTCTGCCATGAATTTAACCATCGCCAGATATTATACGCCATCTGGCCGGTCTATTCAAAAGCCATATAACGGTGGTTTTGAGGCCTATCGGGATGAAATCAACCATAGGTTTGAGCATGGCGATTATGTTTCTTTAGATAGTGCTTTAACTGATAGCACCTTTAGTACAAACGATAAAATGTTTAAAACTGCAAATGGCAGAACTGTTTATGGCGGTGGCGGAATTATGCCAGATATTTTCATCTCTTTAGATACTTCTAAAATCACTCCCTTTTTTACATCAGTACAACGCAGTTCGGTAATTCCACAATTTGTTTATGGATTTTTAATCAATAAGCCCGAGGTACAAAAATTTAAAAATGCGAATGATTTTGTTAATGGGTTTAAAATCTCCGAAGCCGACTTTCAACGATTTTTAGCCTACTGTAAACAAAGGAAAATTGTGGTTAACATGGATGATGCGAAAACTTCAAAGTCTTTAATTATTAATCAATTAGAAGCTTTATTAGCGAGGTATTATTTTGATGAAGAGGGTTTTTATAGGATTTTTAATAAAGACGACAATTTTATTAAGAAAGCCCTAGAGAAAATAAAAAGCCCAGCATAAGCCAGGCTTTAATTTTTTTACTTCACACTATCAATTACAGTGCTGTCTACCATGGTAGAATCAGAAAGAGCAGCATTCAATAAAGAATCTGCCGATGACTGGTTTAAAGAATCTATTTCTTCTTCAGTTTTTTGATTGTTGTTGCAAGCTGTAAAACTTAAAGCAACACCTAATACAATTAAAGGGATAAATTTTCTCATTTTTCGATATTATTTGTTGTTAATTTAATTGCTTAGCGCATTCAGCTTTTTGCCTTATGCATTTAGCGTCTTATTTTTGTCTAAAAAATATTTGTATTGGAACACCTTCAAAGTCAAAATGTTCTCTCAATTTATTTTCGATGAACCTTTTATAGGGTTCTTTAATGTATTGTGGCAAATTACAAAAGAATGCAAACATGGGTGATGTAGCATTAATTTGCGTTATATATTTAATCTTGATATGCTTACCTTTTGTTGCCGGAGGAGGTGTTTTTTCTATCAATGGTAACAAGATATCGTTCAACTTTGATGTTGGAATTTTCTTTGTTTTATTGATGTAAACCTTTGCCGCAGCTTCAATTGTTTTAAAAATCCTTTGCTTCTCTGTTACCGAAGTAAAAATCATCGGTATGTCTGTAAAAGGAGCTAGTTTTTCTTTTATTTTCGTTTCAAACTCCTTAATCGTCTTATGGTCTTTTTCAATTAAATCCCATTTATTTACCACAATAACAACACCTTTTTTATTCTTCTCAGCCAAGTGGAAAATATTTACATCCTGAGACTCAATTCCGTCAACGGCATCAATCATTAGAATAACAACATCTGCCTCTTCCAAAGCTTTAATGGTACGCATCACCGAGTAAAACTCAATATTTTCATGCACCTTGGTTTTCTTACGTAAACCAGCAGTATCAATCAACATAAACTCATGTCCAAACTGATTGTAATGGATATGAATCGAATCCCTCGTTGTTCCAGCTATTTCAGTAACGATGTTTCTATCCTTACCAACTAATGCATTAATCATGGACGATTTACCCACATTCGGGCGACCAACG
>JBKJLB010000186.1:0-7838 GCA_046597075.1 Pelobium sp. | reverse complement strand
GCTTACTCAAACGCTAAAAGAATTGGAAGCTGATGAACTAATTACAAGAAAAGTTTATTTAGAAGTTCCACCGAAAGTTGAATATTCACTTACCGATACAGGGAAAGAATTGATTCCGTTTATTAGTCAAATGAGAAGTTGGGGTGAAAAGCAAATGTCGACAAATTGAAACTTACAATTCGTAGGGTGTTGCAATATGCTTGCCACCAACTCATAAATATACATATGTTTTAAAATCGTCATTATTTATAGTTGCCTGTTTTTAAGTAAAAAAATACCGACAATAATAAATTTCAAATTGGCTTATCTAGCATGATAAAATTTTCGTCTGCAACCTCTGATAATTATCTTTCCTCGCCTTCTTCTATTTTATAATTCTTGAATTTCACTTCTATTGATCAATACGCAGCTAGTACAAAGCTTTATGTGATTAGATTTGTATCTAAAGTATAGTTATTATTTTTATACCCAATAAAAACTTTATGGTTTGCAAAAACCTAAGTTTAATAAACCCGATTGAAATGGAAATCCTTTTTGCGCTTTTCAGCAAAAAGATTGGAAAGTAAAGCGGGACTAGCCTAACCTATAGAAACTAAATCTTGCTTTTCTAAAAAATAAAAAATCTTGAATTTGAATTGAGTTATTTATTAGCCTTCAACACAATATAAGGAGATAACGCCTTGCTTTCTACAGTGATAATTTTAGTAGCAATTTTCCCTACATACCAAATCGATTTTACAAAAAGCTTGGTTAATGCAGATTTATCCTCTCGGTTTTCTAACCAAGTACTAAATCTTCCATAATAGAAGGCTTCTACATTTTTTAAATCTAAATCTTTAGCTATTTGCGCTAGATAGGTGGGATTCATACAATCTAAATAGTGTTTCTCAAAATTATAGCGATCAAAGTTTTTCTGAACCCAGCCATTTATACCTCTAAAATTTGGCAAAGTAATTAGTAAAGTTCCTTCATCATTCAAAAATGGAACATGTTTGGCGATGATGTCCTTAGTATCTTTGAAATGTTCGATTAATCCACAAGAAAGCACTAAATCATATTGCTTTTGTGGTTTGTGATTAAATAAGTCTGCTTCTATAATTGCTAAATCGCTTTCTGCCAATCCATTTCTTTTTACTAATTCTTTAGTGATGGATGGATATATAAAATAATCGAGCAATGTAGTTTCTGCTTGATAATACTTTTTTAAGAATACGGCATAATAGCCAGGAAACCCGCCTAATTCGATAGCCGAATTAATTTTCTGTTCAGAGAAAACCCGATCGAAAATATCACTAAAAGTATATTTTCTTGGAATTTCAACAATTAATCCTTTTTTACTTTCCCAATATTTTTGCCAGAAAGTTCTATCTGTAAGTTCGTTTGCCATAAGCTTTAGCAAAGAAAATAAAAAGAAAGCAAAGAATTGTATTTTTACACTCGATGAAAGTAATCCATCTAAATACTTACGACGGAAATGGAGGTGCAGGGAGGGCTAGCTATCGCTTAAACACTGCATTGCAAAACGCTGGGGTGGATAGTGAAATGTATACCTACATGAAGTTTGGCAAAAAGCCGGATATACAAATGCTGTATCCCAATTTTGCAGGAAAGGCTTATGCAACAGCAACTATTTTGGCCGAGCGTTATTTACCAAGACTGTATGAGAAAGATTTAAAAATTCCGTTTTCTCTTTCTTTTTTTGGTAAAGATATTCACCTTCATCCAGCAGTTTTAGCCGCTGATATTATTCATTTACATTGGATAAACCATGGCTTTTTAAATCCATCGAATTTAGCTAAACTGGCTATTTTAAATAAACCAATAGTGTGGACTATGCATGATAGTAACACTTTTACTGGTGGTTGTCATGTACGGTTTGATTGTAAAAATTATCAGGAAAATTGTGGCTTTTGTCCTTTATTAAAAGACCCTGGTGCTGATGATGTTTCTCACCGAATTTGGGTTAAAAAACAATACGCTTATGAGCAGATGAAGCCTCATTTTATTTCTCCTAGTAATTGGTTGGCAAAAGCTGCTCAACAAAGCGGATTATTAAAAGAGCATTTTGTTCAAGTGATTCCTAATACTTTAGAAACGGAAATTTTTAAACCAATAGAAAAATTAACAGCGAGAAAATCATTAAAAATAGATTCTGATAAATTTATTTTGCTCACAGGATTTATGCCCTCGAAAAAAGATGCACATAAAGGAACTTCTTATTTAATTGATGCTTTAGATTTATGGATTACGAAAAATCCTGAATTAAAAAATAAAGTCACTTTGGTTGTTTTTGGAAACAGAGATTCACAATCGCCTCCACCGTTTAAAATACCCGTTAAGTTTTTGGGGACCATTAATGATGATCAAAAATTAGCAGATGCTTATGCTGCTGCAGATGCTTTTTTAACCACTTCCTTAGATGATAATTTACCCAATACCGTGATGGAAAGTTTGGCTTGCGGTACACCAGTAATCTCTTTTACAACTGGCGGTATTCCTGATATGGTAGAACATCAAAAAAATGGTTATTTAGCCGAGTATAAAAATTCGGAAGATTTTATGAAAGGAATTCAATGGATTTACGAGCATCCTGATAGAGAATCACTCAATAAAAATGCCCAGACCAAAGTACTCGAAACATTCTCTGAAGCAAACATTGCACAGCAACATCTTCAAGTTTATCAAAATCTATTATCAAAATAAAAATGGAGCAAGAGTTTAAACCTTTATTATCAGTCATTACTGTGGTCTACAATAATGTGAATCATATTGAGCGGACTATAAAATCGGTGATTAACCAAAGTTATTTAAACATCGAATTTTTAGTAATTGATGGAGCATCAACTGACGGCACTTTAAATATATTGAAAAAATATCAAGACAAAATTGATGTCTTAATTTCTGAACCTGATCAAGGAATTTACGACGCCATGAACAAGGGATTAAAATTAGCCAAAGGTGATTATGTTTTATTTATGAATTCGGGGGATGAGATTTTTGCTGCTGATACAGTAGAAATAATTTTTAATTCAATGGCTTTCGCTGATATTTACTATGGCGAAACAGAAATGCTAAACGAGCAATTAGAAAGCGCAGGCAGACGTAGACATCAGGCTCCAAAACAATTAAATTTATCGAGTTTTAAACACGGGATGAGTGTAAGTCACCAAGCAATTTATATTAAGAAAAGTATCACTAAACCTTACGATTCTAAATATAAATTAAGTGCAGATATTGATTGGATTTTGGATGCAATATCTAAAGCTAAAACCACTGTAAACACCCATCAATATGTTGCTAAATATTTAATGGGTGGAATGTCTAAGCAAAAACATCGTGAAAGTTTATTGGAGAGGTATGATATTTTTAAGAACTATTACGGCTTCATTCCAAACCTTTTCAATCACTTTATTATTGCTTTAAATTTGGGTAGTTACTGGTTTAAAAACAAGAAAACAAACGATTAACTTCAAAACAAAAACCATATAAAATTAGAAATCCCGATCTTTTTGAATCGGGATTTTCTTTTATTAAACTGGTTAGTTTAAGCGGATTGCTTAGTAGCTCTTTGGCGATAAATACCAAATGCTAGACCTAAAACTAATAATATTGAACCAATTAAAGAAATTTTTTCTCCTAAAAAATAAGATTGAGGTTCAAATTTCCACTCAACTTTATGATTCCCACCAGGTAAAACAGCTGCTCTTAGCAAGTAGTTTGCTCTAAAATATGGCTTTTCTTCGCCGTCTACGTACATTTTCCATCCTTTAGGATACCAGATTTCTGAGAAAACAGCGACCACACTTTTATCTGAAGAATATTCATATTTTAAGGCATCTGGATGATAATCAGTTAATTTAATTTCTCCATTTGCTGCTATACCAACATTTTCACGCTCAACCATATCTTTAAACTCTTCGTTTACAATGGCTTCCTTTTTTGGATCAAATGAGCTAATAGCCTGCATCTCTTGATCGTTATCTTTTGTAAACTGAATGCTTTGAACAAACCATGCGTGACCACAAGCTGTTGCGTTAGCTTGCATCGCAGAACTTTCACCTTCTTTACCTTGAGTAATGAAGTATTTGGTGTTCAACATGTCTAAAACATCCTGATTTAAACTTCCTGTAAACTGCTTGTCAATTACTTCTTGGAAGCGTTTTAATTTAGCAGCATGGTAACCGCCTATTGTTTTATGAAATGCTGTTGCAGAAGCATCAGAGAAAGTTCCAATTGTTAAATCTAAAACTCTATAGTTTGGGTCAGTATCTCTCATGATAAATTCATCAACCTCGCGTGGTTTAGCTTGTTGATTCATGATGGCTTTAGCAACAAACTTATCATCATTTAGGTAGCGCTTATCAACCGACCAAAGGTCAGCCAAAATGATTACACCTATAATTACTAAACCTATTGACTGGCTTAACTTTTTATTGATTAAGAACCATAAAACCGCAATACCTACAACAATAAATATTAAAGAACGAATAGCATCAGCTCTGAAAAGCGAAATCCTATCTTCTATTAAGGCCTGCCCAATGCTAGGTCCAAAACTAGTATCTCCACCAGCAATCTGATTTAATTGTGAAAGAAAATCTTGATGATTATCTGCTTTGAAGGAAAACAAAACACTTGGAATTGCAATCAACACAACCAAAATACCTACCACAATGTATGCACTGGTTTTCAATTTCTTAATGATTTCCTTTTGATCAATATTGTCTTTTGATGCTTCAAAGATAGCTAAGCAAGCTAAAATTGGCACACACAGGCTTGGGATAACCAAGTTAAATTCGACTGATCTAAACTTATTGTAAAGTGGGAAGTAGTTAAAAAATAAATCAGAAACGAAGCTAAAATTCTTACCAAAAGATAGTAGTAAGCCTAAAATGGTTGCGCTTAATAACCACCATTTCAATTTGCTTTTTACGATAAATAATCCAAAAATAAAAAGAAATATAACAAACGCTCCAAAATACCAAGGACCAGATGTAAAAGGCTTAGGCCCCCAATAAACGGGCATTTGCTGCGCAAAGCCTGCGGCTTGATTGACATCAGCACCTTTTGTTTGTAGCGCTTTGGCTACGTTTGATTCGCCATCTAAAATCGGGGCTGACGCTCCTCCATAAGCGTTTGGAACTAACAGCGTAATGGTTTCTCCTACGCCTTGGCTCCATTGGTAAGCATAATCTTTATCTAAACCGTTATTTGGTTGTGCGCTATCTGTACTGATATTAGATTTACCACGAGTAGAAAGCTGTCCGTATTCATAAGTTGTCCAAAGATTACTTGTGTTTACCATGACACCTAACAATGCTCCGCCAATTAAAAATGCTGCTGATTTCCAAAATGCAGGTAATCTTTTATCTTTAAAAGCATTATAAAGCTCAAAGCCCATTAAAAGAATTAAGGCAATGAAAAGATAATAAGTCATTTGTACGTGGTTTGACCTTATTTCCATTGCCACAAATAAAGCAGTTAAAGCTGCGCCCAACCAGTGCTTTCCTTTCAAAGTCATCAAAACCCCACCTAAAATTGCTGGGAAAAATGCGATAGCCATGGCTTGGTTACTATGTCCAGCCTCAATAAATATGAAATTATAGGAAGAGAATGAAAATGCAATGGCTCCTACTGCGGCCAACCAAGGGCTCATTCCTAGCACAAGCATTAAAAAGTAAGTTCCTAATAGATAGATTAATATAATATCAATTGGATTAGGAAAAGTTGTTTTTAGAAACTTGATAACATGTGTAGTAACGTTATCCGGATATTGTACCCAAATCTGATAAGAAGGCATTCCGCCGAACATACTATTTGTCCATAATGGTGCTTTACCATCCTGGGCTTTGTATTTCATAATCTCGCTTTGGGTCGCTTCAGCCCTTTGCACATCGCCTTGCATTAACACTTTACCCTGAAAAGCCGGGGTGAAATACACAAAACACAGCAACACAAAAAAGCCAATCATAGCTAAATGGATACCGTTATTCTTAAACCAATTGTTCATTCTATTTTAAAATTAGGAACGTCAAAAATATAAATATATGGTTTCAAAAGAAACCTTATCGTTTAAAATCAGAATTGTTAAAATTATCAATTAGATTTTTCTTCTTCTTGGGGTGTTTGCCTTAAATGAACTGGTTTGCTTTTACCTTTCATTCTGAGATTTAAGACCTCGACTAAAACCGAGAAAGCCATTGCAAAATAGATGTATCCTTTAGGAATATGCTGTTCAAAACCTTCGGCTAAAAGCGAAACTCCTATTAATAAAAGGAAAGACAGCGCCAACATTTTAACTGTTGGGTGGTCATTCACAAAAGATGATATAGCATTAGAAGAGAACATCATTACAATTACAGCAATAATTACGGCCGCTATCATTACCCAAATTTCACTTGCCATACCCACTGCGGTAATTACAGAATCTAGTGAGAAAACAATATCCAACAATAAAATTTGAAAAATAACCCCTGCAAAAGAGTAAGTTTTTTTAACGGTTGTTTCCTCTTCTTCTCCTTCTAGTTTTTCATGTATTTCATGTGTGCTCTTATACATCAAGAATAAACCGCCTATAATTAATATCAGATCACGCCCGCTAATGGCTAATTTTTCTAATAATTCTTGGTCTGTTACACTTATCCATTCTCCCATATTAAATAAAGGAGCTGTTAAAGTCATAATCCAATTTAATGATAAAAGCAATAAAACTCTAGTAATCATAGCTAAAGCCAAGCCTACAGTTCGTCCCTTACTTTGTTGATCCTGAGGTAATTTACCTGACAAAATAGAGATGAAAACGATATTATCTATCCCTAAAACAATTTCTAAAATTGTTAAGGTTAATAAAGAAACCCAAATCTCGGGATTAGTAATCCACTCCATATTTATATATTTTCTATAAAAGTATGAAAAGGAAAGGAATAGAAAATAAAAAGGCCAACAAATTGTTAGCCTTTCTACTCTTATGCTTAGGTTGGTTTAATTAAACTTTACGCCACCATAATTAGATTTGATAGTAATATTTCCTGATGGGGATTTACCATAATAACCTTTAAAATTTTTTGTTGATGACCATCCCTTTTCTTCGTCGCTTGGACTTTTGCTGGTAATGGTTACTTGGCTTTCATCGTATTTAAAGCTTGCATAATTAGTAGTTACGTCGAAATTAAACGCCTGATCAACATTAAAATCTAGACTAATACTAGAATAGTTTGAGTTGATGTTTAATGATTTAAAATTCTTGTCAAACGAGGTAATCTTTAGCCCTCCAGAATAATTCATCTTTAAGGTTGCATTACCACTGAGTTTACCTAAATCAGCTCCACAATAATTCAAATTTGCATTGATGTTATTTGATTCCGAAACCTTTATGGTTCCGTAATTAGCTGAGAATACAGCATCATCAACAGCATCTAAGCTTAATTTACCATAATTCGATTTGATATTTGTCTTTCCACTAAGTTTTCCAGCATTTAAATCACCGTAATTCATATTAACTGTTACGTTTCCTTTCATATCTGGAATAATATTATTTGTATAATTAGTTTTAAGATTCAAAGCGTTTTTTACTGGCATGTAAACGGTGTAGTAAACATCAACCTTTTCCTTATCATCATTTCCGCTCCAAAAATTCATAGAGAACCAACCCTTTCCTTCATTATTATTAATGTTAGTTTTAAAAGAAATTATGTTGTCGGCCTTAGAATTATTAATAGTAACATTATCTAATAAATCTTGAGCGTTTTGATCATCTTTAGCATAAGCTTTAATTTCTACATCAACTTTAATCTCATTTTTATCCCAAGTATTCACAGTGATTTTTCCATAACTATTGGAAA
>JBKJLB010000071.1:0-3602 GCA_046597075.1 Pelobium sp. | reverse complement strand
TTTGGTGTCTGATTTTGTTGATAGGGGTTGAGATAATTTACAACCGTCACGGTAAAGCGCATTGGCTTTTAAACCTAAGCTCCATGATAATTCATAGCTTTCTTTGATTTCTTCAACTTTAGCTTCATTTGGTAAGTTGATGGTTTTAGAAATTGCACCAGATAAGAAAGGTTGTGCCGCCGACATCATTTTAATATGACCATGAGCGTGAATATATCTTACTCCTTTGGCTCCGTTTTTATTGGCACAATCAAATATTGGGTAATGCTCTTCTTTTAAGAAAGGAGCGCCTTCGATGGTCATTGTTCCACAAATGAATTCATTTGCCTCAGCAATTTGAGTGCGGGTGAATCCTAATGATTTTAACACATTAAAGTCTTGTGCATTATATTGATCGGCTTTAAAGCCTAATCTTTGTAAGCAATCTTCACCTAAAGTCCATACGTTAAATGCAAATCCAATTTCGAAAGCTGAAACAATGGCTTTGTCCAACTTCTCTAAATCTGCTTCGGTAAATCCTTTAGATCTTAAACTATCTGGATTAACATGAGGGGCACCTTTAATGGTTGCAGAACCTTTTGCATAATTTACAATGGTCTCAATTTCATCTTCATTGTACTTCAAGTTTCTTAAAGCAGCAGGAACCGCTTGATTGATGATTTTGAAATAACCACCACCGGATAATTTCTTGAATTTTACTAAAGCAAAATCAGGTTCGATACCAGTTGTATCGCAATCCATTACCAAACCTATGGTTCCAGTTGGCGCTATCACTGTTGTTTGCGCATTACGGTAACCGTATTTTTCGCCCATTTCTACTGCTTTATCCCAAGAATTGCAAGCTGCTGCCAATAAATAATCAGGACAAGCTTTTTGATCAATTCCCGGAGGAGCAATTTCTAAACCTTCGTAAGCTTCAGTAGCATTATAAGCTGCATAACGGTGGTTACGCATCACTCTTAACATACTGTCTTTATTCTCTTTATACTTACTAAAAGTGCCTAACTCTCTGGCCATTTCTGCTGAAGTGGAGTAAGCTGTACCCGTCATAATTGCCGTGATAGATCCACCAATTGCTCTGGCTTTATCGCTATCGTAAGGAATACCAGCAACCATTAACATAGAGCCTAAGTTCGCATAACCTAAACCTAAGGTTCTGTAATCGTATGATAATTGCGCTACTTCTTTTGATGGAAACTGAGCCATCAAAACAGAAATCTCTAATACGGTTGTCCAAACACGGCAAGCATGTTCAAATCCTTTAACATCAAAAATTAATGTTTTTAAATCGAAGAAGTGACGTAGGTTGATTGACGCTAAGTTACAAGCTGTGTTATCTAGGAACATGTACTCGGAACATGGATTAGAAGCATTGATTCTTCCACCAGCCGGACAAGTATGCCATTCGTTGATTGTGGTATCGTACTGAACACCAGGATCGGCGCAAGCCCATGCCGCAAAGGCAATATCGTCCCATAGTTTATTAGCATCGATAGATTTCAATTTTCTGCCATCAGAACGGGCAGTCAAATCCCATCCTTTACCTTCTTTTAAAGCCCTAAAAAATGTATTTGGAATACGTACAGAATTATTTGAGTTTTGACCAGATACGGTTCTATAAGCCTCTCCTTCATAATCAGAAGCGTAACCAGCGGCAATTAAAGCAGCCACTTTTTTCTCTTCTTCTACTTTCCAGTTTACAAAATTTTCTATTTCTGGGTGATCTAAATCTAAGCAAACCATTTTAGCGGCTCTTCTAGTAGTTCCGCCAGATTTGATTGCTCCAGCAGCTCTGTCTCCTATTTTCAAGAACGACATTAAGCCTGAGGAATAACCTCCACCAGATAGTTTTTCACTCTCACCTCGGATACGTGAGTAGTTAGTTCCCACACCAGAACCATATTTGAAAATACGAGCTTCGCGAACCCAAAGATCCATGATACCACCTTCGTTTACCAAATCATCCTCTACGGATAAGATAAAGCAAGCGTGTGGTTGAGGGCGTTCGTATGCTGATGTTGATTTTTCTAATTTTTCGGTTTTCGGATCAACAAAGTAATGACCTTGTGGACCACCAGTAATACCATAAGAGCTGTGCAAACCAGTATTGAACCATTGCGGAGAATTTGGCGCTGCTAATTGCCCAACGATGGTATAAACCAATTCATCATAAAAAATCTCTGCATCCTTTGGCGTTGCAAAATAACCATAACGCTCTCCCCAAGATCTCCAACAGTTAGCCATACGATGTGCCACTTGTTTGATACTTCTCTCAGAACCAGTTGTTCCGTCGGGTTGAGGAACACCGGCTTTCCTGAAATATTTTTGTGCTAAAATATCTGTTGCTACTTGTGACCAAGTATTTGGGACTTCTACATCGTTCATTTCAAAAACAGCATCTCCAGAAGGATTTCTAATGACCGAGGATCTTTTGTCGTAAGTAAAGAGATCATACACACTCTTTCCTTCTTTTGAAAAATAGCGCTGAAATTTCAGACCTTTTGCAGCTCCTTTTTCTGATTGCTTTGTAGAGGATTTTCCCATCACTGATAATTTTTTTGTTATTGATTACGTTTGGTAAAAAACTTTAGAGGTTTTTAATCAAATTTATATTCCTCAAGCGATTTTTGAGTTTTGAGTTTTCCACAGGCGATTTTTTTAAATTGCCTCATGTTAAATTAATTTAACTGGGGCGTTCATTTACAGTATTTTATGAGTGTGGAAAACTAAAAAATTTGGTTTTTTAAGGAAGATTCTTATCTTAAAATGGAAATCCGATTATGGCAATTTTTTACACAAAAAAGGCGAAAATCTGTCTATTATGTGACTATAAATTTCGATTATGAAAATAGATGGCTAATCACCAATTATTTTTTGAATCCTCTTTAACTGATCGGTTGCTTGTAAAATTTTAGCTTTTAATTTTGATGGGTATTTAGGATGAGTTTCTAGAAAATCGTTCGCGATTTTTAAAGCCTCAGGGCTTTGATAATCTCCAAAAGTGGCTTGGAGCCAAGATTGCGGAAAAAAGATGTCTCCTGTAACCTGAATTTCTTCTAATAAATCTAAACTTTTCTTTAAATATTTAACAGAAGTAGCTTGTTGCAGCGGATGATGAAGATAGTTTAAAGCAGCCAATACATTAGATTCCTTCTCCCTATTTTTGTGTTCCGCCAAGCTTCCGAAAAATTGATCTCTCACTTTTACATCAGCTGATAAAGCTGGCACAATAAATTCAAATCGTTTTTTTCGATCAGGATTTTTGATTCTTTGCAATTGTTCATTGAGGATATTTACATCATTTTTTCTCAACTTTATAGAAAAAGCTAAAGCTGTATAATCATCCTCTGATAATTTAATTCCATCAGGAGCTGCTTGGTTTTTCCAAATTTGATACAACTTATTATAAGCTTCATCACTCAAGAAAATATTCTGATAAAGTTTAAAAAGATTCTTCTTATTGTTGGTCAAATCTTGTTTTTGTATCGCCTGCCAAATTTGATTTTCTAGACTTGAAGCCAAGCTGGTTCTTGTTTTTGGTGTATTAAATTCCCAAAAAACATTTCCGATATAGCCTGTGAGCAACCTTAGATTTAATTCGT
>JBKJLB010000411.1:0-6372 GCA_046597075.1 Pelobium sp. | reverse complement strand
ATCACGCTGTATTATTAAATGTGACTCCTTACCCCACCTTTTCACCAAATGAAACAAATAATGAGGTAAAGAAGGCTGAAATTGTAATTACAAAAAAATAAGAGCAAGGATTATATTACGTTATAAAATAAAATTTGTAGCAATTGAATGAGTAAAACCTATAACGATTTTAGCGATCAAGAACTAATTGCTAAATGTCGTAAAGAAGATAGCAAAGCGCAAGAAATGCTGTATAAGCGTTTTTATGCCTATGCTATGGGTATTTCACTCAGGTATTGTATTAGCAGAGATGATGCATTAGAATCTGTAAATGATGCTTTTATAAAGCTTTTTAAAACCATTAAGACTTTTGATGATGGCCGATTGATTAAGCCTTGGTTTAGACAAATAGTGGTGAATTCGGCCATTGATAATCGTAGGAAAAATTTAAAACACGCCAATGTTTTAGACATTGAATATGCGGATCAATCTGTTACAGACCCCAACATAATTAGCAAAATAAGTGCACAAGAAATTTTGAATTTACTTTCGGAATTACCCGAATTGCACCGAATGGTGTTTAACCTTTATGAGATTGATGGCTATACACATGAAGAAATTGCAGATATATTAGAAATGCCATCCAGCAGCTCGAGGGTGTATTTATCAAGAGCTAAAGAAAAATTAAGAAGATTAGTGAAGGCTCAATTTTATTTGAATTATGAACGAGCAATTTGATAAGACCCTAAGGGATCATGTAAGGGATACTTTTGATCATTTTGATGATCAAATGGTTGACGACGGTTGGAAAAAATTTAACAAGAAAAAGAATCGTAGAAGGAGGGCTATTATTTTTTGGTACACTTTACCAACTGGTATTGCCGCGGCTTTGGCTTTGTTATGGATAATTAATATTTATGATGTTAACAATCTAGATGGCAACAACCAAATAGCTGCAAAAACCGAAATAAATAAGAATAATTCTGTTGATACACTTACAGAAAACTTTGCTCAACGCTCTTTGTCTCAAAATTCAATTCAATCTAACGGTAAGCAAACTGAGCGAAATCGAGAATTGTTGACTTCAAATAATCCAGAAAGAAATACAATTAGCTTAAATAAATATCCTCGAAAAATAACCAAAATTACTCTAAAGAAATTAATAGACCCTGCTGACGAAAACCCAACATTGGCATTTAATGATTTAAATCAAAAAGAGGAAGAATTGAAAATTCAGAATTTCAATAAAATACTTGCTGATGATCCTAAAACAATTACTGTAACCCAATTTGAGAATAGTGAAGTTTTAGAAAGCATTCCAAAAACTAATAAAATTAGCGTTAAAGAAAAAGGGATTGCTGCTGCAAGCATAGGTTCAAAAGACCCTAAAGCATTTCTCTACAATACCTTCAATAAAATTTCTGACCCTATATTAATTGGAAAAAAGAAAAGATTTAACCTTTCAATAGACGCTACCACTTATATGAATTTTTCGGAAAATGGTATTTATGACCAAGTTAACTTGGGTTTAGGTATAACTTCTGATTATCAATTAGGAAAACGCATAAGTGTAAACTCTGGTTTATCTTTTAACCGCCAAACTTCTTCATTTGGTGGGAATAACCGTACCGCATCAGATTTTCAAGCAACTTCATTTAATAATATCGCTTCTATTCCAAAAGCACAAATTACCAATGCAAAGTTGGTAGGTGTAGATATTCCTTTGAATCTTAAATATTGGTTAAAAGTAGGTAAAAGTGATGCTTTCATTACTACAGGATTTAGCTCTTATGCTTTAATTAACGAACGCTATGTTAACGATTTTTCTGTAATTAATTACGGGGTTAATGGAGTAAGAACAAGCAATGTGAGGACAATACAAGATAATCCAGAGGGCGCTTTTGCTTATTTTAAATTCGCCCAAACAGTTAATTTATCGTTTGGTGTAAAGTATCCCTTGACAAAGAAATCATCCGTTTCTGTTGAGCCTTTTATTAAATATCCCTTATCCGGCATGGGGTATCAAAATCTAAGAATTGGCTCGGGAGGTATCAGCTTTAAACTAAATTTAAGTAAGTAATTATTTAAAAGAAATGGCTTTAATTGGTGAAATTTTACTCACCAACATAGACGGAATTAATAATATCAGCAAACAAACAAACAGTGTTCCTAAATTAATCAAAAAAACGTCTAACAAACTAAATTGAATAGGAACAAACTTCATATAATAAGATGCTTCATCTAATTTAAAGTAGTGTGTTTTTTGCTGAAAAAACCCTAAACCTAAACCAAAAAGGTTTCCTAGAATCATCCCTAAACCAACCAAATAAGACGCATTGTATAAAAATATTTTGCGAATACCCCAATTGTTTTGCCCTAAAGCTTTTAGCATTCCAATCATATTGGTACGCTCTAAAATCATGATTAGTAAAGCAGAAATCATGTTGATGACTGCCACAATCAACATCAAGGCTAAAATAATTTGAGCATTCACATCTAATAACGAAAGCCAATCGAAAATTACAGGATAATTTTCCTTTACACTAATTGCTTTTATTTGAGGAGGTAAAAAATTAGCCAGCTGGTAAGAAAAAATATCTACCCTAGAAAAGTCATCAATCCTAACTTCATAACCGCCAACTTCATTTTTACTCCAGTTATTAAGTTTTCTAATCAATGATAAATCACCAATCACATAGGTTTTATCTACTTCTTCAACTCCAGTATTGTAAATCCCTACGATTTCGAATTTGCGTTTGCGTAAAGATTCTTGGATGAAATACATTAAAAAGTCGTCACCTACTTTTAAGTTCATCCTTTTAGCTAAAAAATCAGAAATTATAATTTCTTTGGCGGCCTGTGTGCTATCTTTAAAATTGATGGTTTTACCAGAAACTAAGATGTTTTTAAAATAATTCCAATCATAATTTTTATCAACGCCTTTTAAAACCACCCCTTCAACTTCATCATTTGCTTTGATGATGCCGGGCTTGGTAGCAAATGGAACTACATGCTCTACTCCTTTATATTTTTGCGCTTGTTTTAAGTTTTGATCGTTTAGAATAAAAGGAGAGTTTTCGTAAGATGAATTTAGATCATATTTAATAAATTGAATATCCCCATTAAAACCACGTACTTTCTCTCTGATTTCGGATTTAAAGCCCTTTACTATCGCTAAAGAAAGAATCATTACACCCAAACCCAGCATGATTCCCACGATGGCTATGCGGACAATCAATTTAGAAAAAGTACGTTCTGCTTGTAGTGATATTCTCTTAGCGATAAATAATTCGAGATTCAAAAGCTTTTTGTTTATTTGTATGGTTACAAATATGCAACCATTTATAAGAAAACCCTATTAATCCCATGAGATTTCAAAAAATTAAACTCCTTTCTTTTTGTGTACCCATTGTACTGATTTTGGGAAACACTTGTAATGCCTCCAATAATACTGGCACTACTCAGGCAGCGCAGCAATCAAAAGCTGAAGAAGTAAAAAGCAAAATACTAACTGGCGCAGACCAAACCGAAAAATACATTCCACTTTTAAAAGGAAAGAGGATTGGTTTAGTGATTAATCAAACTGCCGAAATTAACGAAACGCCTTTGGTCGATTCTTTAAAAGCTTTTGGTATTAATATCAAAGCTATTTTTGGACCCGAACATGGTTTTAGAGGCACCGCCGATGCTGGTGAGAAAGTAGGAAATTACATAGATAGTAAAACCGGTTTTCCTGTAATTTCGCTCTATGGTGCAAAACAAGCACCTTCAAAAGAAGATTTAGAGAACATTGATTTAATGGTTTTCGATATCCAAGATGTGGGAGCCAGGTTTTACACTTTTACCATTACTATGGCAAGAGTAATGCAAGCTTGTGCTGATAATAAAGTTCCTTTATTGATATTAGATAGGCCAAACCCAATTGGTAATTTAGTGGATGGACCTATTTTAGACCCTAAATTTAAATCGGGAGTGGGAATGCATCGAATTCCGATTGCACATGGTTTAACCGTTGGCGAGTTTGCTCAAATGATTAATGGAGAAGGTTGGCTAAAAGATGGTGTGAAATGTGATCTTCAGATTATTAAAGTAGCGAATTATAGTCACGAAATGGAATATATTTTACCTGTAAAACCTTCGCCAAACCTACCAAACAACCTTTCTATTTATTTATATCCAAGTATTTGTTTGTTTGAGGGGACGGCAATCAGTCAGGGGCGTGGTACATTATTCCCTTTTCAGGTGTTAGGTAGTCCACTTTTAAAAGGAAAATATGATTTTACTTTTACCCCAGTAAGTATTGATGGAATGAGTAAAAACCCACCATTAGAAAATCAGTTATGTTACGGTATTGATTTTAGAAAACAGAATCAAGAAAATATTAGAAAACAACAGCAACTAGATTTAAAAATTTTGATTGATTTATATGCAGCTTTCCCGGATAAGGAACATTTTTTTACTCCTTTCTTTAATAAGTTGGCTGGTAATGATGTTTTGATGCAGCAAATTAAAGATAGAAAAAGTGAAAAAGAAATTAGAGCAAGTTGGGAACCAGGTTTAAGTGAGTATAAAGCCAAAAGAAAAAAGTACTTGTTATATAATTGATAGGTTTCCCGCAATAGCGAGAGTTTTTTAAACCCGATTGAAGCGAAAAGCTCACAACCTTTTTGTTTAAAAAGGTGAGGACTTGTAGCAGAAAGCGGGACTATCGGAACAGAAAAGCGAAGGAAATTGCTTTTCAAATTAAAAGAAAAAGAGCATGAGAATTATATTTATGGGTACGCCAGATTTTGCTGTTGCATCTTTAGCGGCTCTACTAAAAGCAGGCAAAAACATTGTTGGTGTAATTACCGCACCCGACAAACCAGCCGGAAGGGGGCAGAAATTGCAGGAATCGGCAGTGAAAAGATTTGCGGTAGAGCATGGTTTAACGGTTTTACAACCTGAGAAATTAAAAAATCCAGAGTTTTTACAAGATTTAAAGGCTTTAAAAGCCGATTTGCAAGTGGTGGTTGCTTTTAGGATGCTACCAGAATTGGTGTGGAATATGCCCACAAAAGGAACTATTAATTTACACGCTTCGCTTTTACCACAATACCGTGGTGCTGCACCTATCAATTGGGCAATTTTAAACGGAGAGCGTGAAAGCGGCGTGACTACTTTCTTTTTGAAACAAGAGATTGATACGGGTGATGTATTGTTTTCGCAAAAGATTGAAATCACCGAAGAGATGAATGCGGGCGATTTGCATGATGCTTTGATGGTTATAGGCGCTCAGCTGCTAACAAAAACAGTTAACGCTATTGAAAATGGCGATTATAAAGAAATGCCACAAGAAAATTTCGAAGCTGGGGAATTGAAACATGCCCCAAAAATTTTTAAGGAAGATTGTAAAATAGATTGGAATAACGACAATCAGGAAGTTTATAATTTAATTAGAGGGATGAGCCCCTACCCTGCCGCTTTTACCCAGTTTATGAACAAGGGTTTAAAGATTTATGATGCTAAAAAAGAAGATACTGAGCCGGGAGTATCGGCTGGCGCATTTTTGACAGATGGAAAAACGTACCTGAAATTTGCTTCTAAAAATGGATTTATCAGTGTAAAAGAAATTCAACAAGAAGGGAAAAAGAGAATGAAAATTGACGAATTTTTGAGAGGTGTGAGACTGGATTAATTGACCATTTTAATGGTTCGACTAATAACCTAAATCGTAAATTTAAAATCCTTTAATTTCCTCATTCAGCTTTTCGACTAAAAATCTAGAAACCTCGTTAAAGTATCTTTTGCGGTTAAAGCCCATTACCCATTGAATCCCTTTTGCAGCATTGGTGATAAAAACTTCTTCTGCTTCATCTAAAATTTCGGGATTAATTTGAGCCTCTATCATTGTTAAATCGTGTTTTTTAGTCAATTCCATTACCACCTGTCTCATCACCCCACCAATACAACCCTCGCTTAAAGCAGGCGTGTAAATTTGTCCGTTAAATACTAAGAAAACATTTGCACTAATGGTTTCGCATAAAAACCCATTTTGATTTAGAATAAAAGCTTCATCCAAATGCATTTGATCTTTATAAATCCCAGCCATGATGTAAGGTAAAGAATTGCAAGTCTTTAGATTTGAAAGCATATTGATAGACTTAGGAATCTCTGGGTAAATATCCATAATCAACCCTTTAGTGTTGATTTGATAATAAGGAGCATCTACTGGCGTGGCTTCCAAAACATACGCACTTTTATTTTGATTTGGAGCGTAAAACCCAGCTGCATTTCTATAAACTGTTAAACGCAAGCGGGCATTTTGAATTATTTTATTTCGTTTACAAATCTCATCTACTTTATCTTTTAAAAAGTAAGCATCCATTTGCGAATAGCCTTCTAACTTTAAGG
>JBKJLB010000301.1:0-6492 GCA_046597075.1 Pelobium sp. | reverse complement strand
GATAATACTTTTATTTTAGAGCTACTATGCTTTAACGGAATAGTATCTGTTACTATTAGTTCTGTTAATTCTGATTTTTCAATCGTAGCGTATGCGTTTCCTGATAATACAGCATGAGTACATACTGCTCTCACACTTTTAGCGCCTTTTTCCATAATCAAGCTTGCCGCTTTTGATAAGGTGCCAGCAGTATCACAAATGTCGTCTATTAAAACAATATCTTGTCCAGTTACATCTCCAATGATAGACATGGATTCAATTTCATTTGCTCTTTTTCTTCTTTTATCACAAATCACTACTTCTGCATTAAAATATTTTGCAAAAGTTCTAGCTCTATATGATCCGCCCATGTCTGGCGATGCAATCGTTAAATTTGTAAGGCCTAAACTTTTAATATAAGGAACAAATATTACCGACGCATCCAAATGATCAACAGGGATATCAAAAAATCCTTGAATTTGGGCAGCATGTAAATCCATTGTCATGATACGATGTATACCTGTAGCTGTTAAAAGATTTGCAACAAGTTTAGCTCCAATGGCAACTCTTGGTTTGTCTTTTCTGTCTTGACGAGCCATGCCAAAATAAGGAATTACTGCTGTTACATAATGTGCTGATGCTCTTTTTGCCGCATCAATCATCATCAATAATTCAAATAAGTTATCGTTTGGTTGGCAAGTAGATTGAATTAAATACACATCACAACCTCTGATCGATTCATCATAATGTGGTTGAAATTCACCATCAGAGAAACGAGATAAAATTACCTTACCTAACTCTTTTCCGTAAGACGCAGCAATTTTCTCAGACAAGGATGTAGTTGCTGATCCAGAGAATAATTTTACACGATTAGAAGTCGAGGGCATGCGCTTTTTAATATTAGTGTTAAAATAAAAAATTCGAAAATTCATCGAATTTCCGAATTTTACTTGTTGCCCGACCAGGATTCGAACCTAGACAGACGGTACCAAAAACCGTTGTACTACCTTTATACTATCGGGCAATCAATTTTCAGAAAAAAATTCATTTCCTGAAATGGAATGCAAATATAGGGGCATTAATCAAATGTTGCAAATTTATTATGAAAATAAATCGCTACAATCCAATTATACTTAAAATGATAATCTTGGGGGTTAATAAATGTTAAATTACCCGTAATTTAATTTCAAATAGTTATTTTCGGCTCTTAAATTTAGAAAATCAAGATGACCTATAAAAGAATCAACAACCTGTTAGGTTGGTTAACCTTTTTAATTGCCTCAATAGTCTACATTTCTACCTTAGAACCAAGCGCTAGCTATTGGGATAGTGGTGAATTTATTTCAGCGGCTTACAAGCTTCAGATTGTGCATCAACCCGGAGCACCTTTATTTCTGATGATAGGTAAGATATTTAGCTTGTTTGCGAGTGATCCAACAAAAGTAGCGTATTGCATTAACCTAAGTTCTGCTTTAGCTAGTGGGGCTACTATTATGTTTTTATTTTGGTCGGTAACGGCTTTAGCCAAAAAAGTAGTTTTAAAGTCTAAAACTGCCGAAGATAGTACTGATTTAATTTTAATTATGGGTGCTGGCTTGGTAGGAGCTTTAGCTTATGCTTTCTCAGATTCCTTTTGGTTTTCGGCTGTCGAAGCAGAAGTTTATGCCATGTCTTCATTATCAACTGCAATTGTTTTTTGGGCTATTTTAAAATGGGATGCACATGCAGATGAGCCTTTGGCTGATAAATGGATATTATTTATTGCCTATGTAATGGGGCTTTCCATAGGTATCCATTTATTGAACTTACTGGCAATTCCAGCAATAGCGTTAGTATATTATCTAAGAAGAACACAAAAAGCAACAAATAAAGGTGTAATTAAAGCATTAATAGTTGGTGTAATTATGCTAGCGGTTATTCAATACGGTATCATCCAATATTTAATAAAAATTGCAGCTAATTTTGATCTTCTGTTTGTAAATAGTTTCGGTTTAGGATTTGGTTCTGGCGTGATTTTCTTCTCTGCCTTAATGCTTGGTCTAACCGTTTATTTAATTATTTATTCAATTAAAAAGAACAAGCCAGTTTTAAATATGGCTATGCTTTCTTTTGTCTTAATTATTTTTGGATATAGTTCTTTTGTGATGATTGTAATCAGAGCAAAAGCAAACCCAACCTTAAATAACAGTAATCCAGATAATGCTTTTTCTTTTTTAAGTTATTTAAATAGAGAACAGTATGGAGATCGCCCTTTAGCTTATGGGCAGTATTTCGATTCAAAACCCGAAAGCACAAAAGAAGATGGGAATATTTATAGAAAAGGAGAAACTAAATATGAGATAGCAGGAAAAAAGCAATCTTATACTTATGATAGAAAAACCATTTTTCCAAGAATGTACAGTGATGATTCTAACCATCCAGATGTTTACCGTGATTGGATGAACTTAGGGCCGCAAGAAAGTCCAACTTTTGTAACCAATATGGGTTGGTTTGCAACTTATCAAGTTGGATTTATGTATATGCGATATTTTCTTTGGGATTTTGCAGGAAGACAAAATGATGCTCAAGGGATTGGAAATTATACGGATGGTAATTGGCTTTCTGGTATTAAATTTATTGATGCTTTAAGGTTAGGTAATCAATCTGATTTGCCTGAAAGTACCATCAAAAACAAGTCTTATAACAAGTTGTTCTTTTTGCCACTAATCATAGGTTTAATAGGTGCTTTTTGGCACTTTAAAGTAGCCCAAAAAGATGCAGGAATTGTAGCGTTACTGTTTTTCTTCACTGGATTAGCAATTGTAATCTATTTGAACCAAACCCCAAGTCAACCAAGAGAACGTGATTATGCATATGTAGGATCTTTTTACGCATTTGCAATTTGGATAGGTTTAGGTGTTTTTGGCATCAGCAGTTGGATGCGAAAGTTTTTAAATCCAAGAATGGCTGCAATTTTGGCAAGTTCAATTTGTTTGTTAGCCGCTCCAGTATTAATGGCTAGTCAAGAATACGATGATCATGATCGTTCTCAAAAAACTACAGCCAGAGATTTTGCAAAAAACTATTTGGCAAGTTGTGCCCCTAATGCTATTCTTTTCACCTACGGAGATAATGATACTTATCCTTTGTGGTATGTTCAAGAGGTAGAGAATTTTAGGCCTGATATCAGAATCGTAAATCTTAGTTTGTTTGATACAGATTGGTACATTAATCAACTAAGAAGACCATTTAATCAATCGCAGCCGTTACCAATGTCTATGAAGCCCGAGGCTTATGTGTCAGGTAATAGAGATGTGTTATTTTATCAAAACTTTAATTTAGAAGGTCCTCAGCGTTTAAAGGATATTTTCGAGTTTATAACATCAGAAAACCCTGAAGCGAAAGTTCAATATCAAAGTGGAAGGTCTGAGAATTTTTTGCCTACTAAGGAATTCAAGATGGAGATTAATCCGCAAGAAGTTCTTTCATCAGGTACTGTTAAACCTGCAGATAAAAACAAAATTGTATCAGAGATGCAATGGAAATTTGCTGGTAATTACTTAACAAAGGGTCAGTTAGCTATTTTGGATATGTTGATAAACAATAATTGGAAAAGGCCTATTTACTTTGCTTTTACCGTACCAGGTAGCAATTTAATGGGCTTGGATAATTATTTATTTAATGAAGGTTTTGCTTTACGTTTAGCACCTAAAGTTAAAGGCACAATTCCATCTGATAGCCCATTAGGCGACACTGAGGTTGTAAATTCTGATGAAATGTATGATAACATGATGCATAAATTTGTGTGGGGAAACATCAAGAATGCAAATTATCTAGATCCTGAATCTGCAAAAATGGTATTCCTGTCGGTAAATAAATTTACTGAGTTAGCTAAAAATCTAATTCACGAAAATAAGTTAGATAGTGCTAGAAGTGCGTTAAAAGAATGCTTAAAGGTTATTCCTTTTAAAACAACGTACGATTCGAATTTTGCGTTAAGTAAATATGAAATGGTTTCTTTAATGTATCAATTAGGTATGAAACAGGAAGCGAATGAAATGGTAAAACAGACGACTACTTTGGTTACAGAAGAACTAAATTATCGTTACAGTGTGATGCAAACCAAAGAAAACTTGGCAGGAAGAGATATTCAATTAAACTTATTCGTTCTAAATCAGTTTAATGAACTTACAAAACAATATGGAGAAGCCATAATGAATAAAGAAATTGGAATTAAACTAGCTGATTTTGAAAAGAAATTTGGAATGGGTAGATAAGTCTCAATAAAAGAACACAAAAAAACCCTTGAATCAATAATTCAAGGGTTTTTTTGAATATAATTTAAAATCTTAATCTTCCACAACCACACCCATTGAACAAAACTTATCAATTCTTTCTGCAATAAGGGTATCAATTTTCTTAGTGCTAAGTTCTTTAAGGTCGCTAATAATTTTCTCTTTTATGGTATTAGCCATCGCTTCAGGATCTTGATGAGCTCCACCGATAGGTTCTTTGATAATGCCATCAATTAATTTATTCTTAAACATATCATCCGCTGTAAGCTTTAGGCATTCAGCAGCTTTTTCTTTAAAATCCCAGCTCCTCCAAAGAATGGATGAACAAGATTCTGGAGAAATTACAGAATACCAGGTATGCTCTAGCATATAAACTCGATCTCCAATTCCAATACCTAAAGCACCACCAGAAGCACCTTCACCAACAACCATACAAATAATCGGTACCTTAAGTACCGACATTTCTAATAAGTTTCTAGCAATCGCCTCGCCTTGGCCTCTTTCTTCTGCTTCTAATCCAGGGAAAGCTCCAGGCGTATCTATAAAAGTAACCACAGGTTTATTAAACTTTTCAGCAAGTTTCATTAATCTTAAGGCTTTGCGATATCCTTCTGGGTTCGCCATTCCAAAATTTCTGTACTGACGAAGCTTAGTGTTTGTCCCTTTTTGATGGCCAATAAACATTACAGTTTGACCGTTTAAAGATCCAAAACCACCTACAATAGCTTTATCATCTTTAACAGTTCTATCGCCATGCATTTCAATAAAATCATCGCAGATAGACTCTATGTATTGAAGAGTGTATGGTCTTTCTGGGTGTCGAGAGATTTGAACTTGCTGCCAACCGTTTAGGTTGTCATAAACATCACGCTCTGCTTTTTTTATTTTATCTTCTAATTCTTTCAAAGTAGCAGACATATCTACTTTAGTTTTTTCTGCTACTTGTTTTACTTTTTCTACCTGATGCTGTAAATCTGCAATGGGCTTATCAAAGTCGAAAGATGTCTTCATATCCTAGTTTTTTTTGAGAGGTCTAAGTTATTGTTTATTGCTTGAAAATGAAAATTGTTGATATTTTGATTGGCCAAAAACAAAAAAAGCTGGCATATGCCAGCTTTTTCAAAGATTAATTGTTTAAGATTGACTATTTAACTTTTTCTGATTTTACTAAACTTAAGTAAGATCCAGGGAAAGCAATGGCTATTAAATGCTCTGAGTTACCAGTTAAATCTACCCAATACGCATTGGTATCATCCTGTAAATTATAATCAGCAGGTCGTGAAATCACCTTTAATACATTTGCAACTTTATAGGCTGCATAATTAGCCGTTAATTCTTCCTGAGCTTTTGTTGGAAGTTCTTTAATATCAGCTAATTGTGTGGCTACTAAGAATTTATTGTTTAAATCATAAATTGCATAAGTAGTCTTTCCCGCTAATAAAAAGGTCGCCTTTTGATAAGTTTTAGAAACAGTCCAGTTAATATCAGATGCTCTATAAAAAGTGTATCCGAAATGTTGTAAAACTGAGGAGGCAATTTTTTCTGAACCGCCATCGTCTTTTTTGATTGTTGAGTCGTCTGCTTTTAATATTGTTGTTGCAGCGAAGAACATAAATAGTGATGAAATTATAAGCTTTTTCATTTTTTTCTTTTTTAAATTATTAAGTAATTAATTACACAACAAAATTATGTATAAATTGAATGTTTAGTAATATTTAATAAATTTTTATAAAAAATTTATAATGAATTGGCTTTTTTATAAAAAAGTAAAATTCAGATAGTGTATTTAGTACACTATTTAGAAATTTTTCATTTTTTTTGCACTTGGGTAGCGTTCAATACTTAAAGATGATGTTAACTTTAAATGAATTTTTAATACTAAATACTTTATAATATAGGCTTTTATGAAATAAATCTGAATGATTTAGATTCTTGATTACGTTAATTTCCTGTATTTTGGGCAGTCTTAAAAGCTCGAATGATGCGAGGAAAGTGAAACGCGGTATTTATATTGAAATTCAAATATTTTTTTTTAAAAACGGGCGATAAAAAAGCCCTCCTATATTGTAGGAAGGCTTTAGAATATTTAAAACATGTTTATAAATTGCTTACTTCGTTAATATTTTTTTGAAGGTATTCTATTTGATTCTGTAGTTCAGCTTTTAAAGCAGCGTTACCTTTTTCTAATTGCGTTTTCTTATTGTTTAATATATTTGTAAGCCTCCCTTTCATATACTTA
>JBKJLB010000202.1:0-4572 GCA_046597075.1 Pelobium sp. | reverse complement strand
TTAGAAATATCTAAAATAAAAAAACCCGCTTTATGGCGGGTTGTAAAATAAATCAGTGCGTGATTACAATTTAATTACGATGATGTCCATAACTTTTGATATTTAGGTAATAACATTGTTAACTATTTATTGTTTTATTTTTATCAGGAGCAGGTACAATTCTACAAGTATTGCCGCTTAAAAAGCATCCTTTAACTATCTTAGATTGATGTTGATATTTCATAATTGTTATACTAGATAATCCAGTTACAGAATGTCTAGCTAGAACCTGTATACTAATGTACGAATTATTATTTAATAAAGTTGCAATATTATCTGATGAAACAAACTGAGCTGCATAGTCACATCTCGATTGTAAGGTTTTATCCCCTTTCCTCATATTTTGTAAGAGATGTTTAAAATTTAAACGATTCAGAACCCATTGATCATATCCTTTTAATTTTATATCCTTGTAGTTTATGTCAGATCCGTTTACATTAGGAATGTTCTCACAAATAAACGCATTAACTTTTAAGTCGTATACTCTGTAGAAAATTGATTTATTTATCACTTTGAAAAGGTATAGATGATGATCTTTTCCATCTATTGAAAAATATTGTGAAGCAATTTTATCACTTATAACAATTTTTGGTCTTAGAGAACTTAAAATTATAAGAAAAAATAATGAGGCTATTAATCCCGAAACAACACCTTGAATAATATTAGCTAGAATTGGAGTCAAATTTTATAGGTAAAGAATGTACTTCAAACATAAACATCTTTTTTGGTAAAAATTAATCTAATGTATTTTATGTTGAGGTTTTAATTATTACTCATCATTTGTAAATAATCACTTGCCACCTAAATGCCCACATCCATTTAATGGTGTAATTTTTTGCTCCAGCCTTTTGAAGGAGAATTTCTAGTTCTTTCTTTCTAAAACTTCGCATCACAGAAACCTTGCTATCATGTTTCACCATTGGCGATTTAGAGAAAAGCTGAGTTAAAAAACCAATAGAATAATAGGCTAGGGGATGACGATGCAGATCGTTAATGATAACCGCTTTTTTAGACGAATGCATCATTCTTTTAATCAACTCAATCCAAAATTTATCTTCAAAATGGTGAGTAAATAAACTGCTGATAACAAAGTCGAATTCACCTTTCTTAAAATCACTTTTAAGTACATCAGCTAAAACAAAACTTACATTTTGATTTCCTATAAATTGTTGCTTTGCGTAGTTAATTGTTGCTAATGTGGCATCGATGCCTATATATTTTGGTTGGATATTTTTCTTCTGAAAAAACTGTTGCAGCACTTTAAATGTGTCTCCACCGCCACAACCCCAATCAGAGATAGCGTCATTATTTTCAACTTTTAGTTTTATAAAAGCATCAAAATAAACAGAAAACCCACCCAATAAACGATTGATGACATCTAATTCTTTTAAAACTGGGTTTAATTCATCGGGCGATAGCCCAAAATCGTCCATGATTTCCGCTTCGGTACTACGTTTACTAAAATCAGGCATAAGTTAAAACCATGCTTTCGAAAGTTAATCCCGGACCAAATGCAAAACTCATGATTTTTTCGCTGCTGTTTTTGAGCTTCAACTTTTTACTTAATTCGTCTAAGACAAATAAAATAGTAGTGGAAGACATATTACCAAAGTTTTTTAGAACAGTATAAGCATGTTCATTTTGTGCGTTTGTTAATTGAAAAACTTCATCACAAACTTCTAATATTTTCCTTCCACCTGGGTGAATAGCAAATGAACCGATTTCATCCAAAGCCAAATTTGCCTTTTTCAAAAGCTTCTCTGATATATTTTTTATCCCTGATTTGATTTGCTTGGAAACCTTATTCGTTAATTGCATTTCGAAACCATGATTTCCAATTTTCCACGCCATTTCGTTTTTAGCTTCGGTAACTACTTCGGTATAAAAGGAATCTATTTTAAATAGTTTCACAGTTGCAAATTCTTCATTTTGAACCAAAACAGCAGAAGCCCCGTCGGCAAAAAGGGAGTTTGATAACCAGTTATCAAGTGTATTTTCGCGTTGAAAATGTAGGGTACACAGTTCAACATCAACAATTAATACATTAGATTCTGGCTGTGCTCTACAAATATAATCAGCAACTTTTAGGGCATTAAAAGCACCATAACAACCCATAAAATTGATACAGGTTCGTTCGGTGTTTGGGTTTAAGCCCAATTTTTCTACAATTTCAATATCTAAACCAGGCGCATACATTCCAGTGCAGCTTACTGTAATTAAATGCGAAATACTGGTTTTATCAAACCCTTTAATTTGGTTTAAACAATTTTGAATTGCATAAGTGCTCAAATCTAATGCCTTGAACTGGAATAAATCTCCACGAATCGATGTAGATGGAAATGGTTCTAAACCCAAACCGTTACCAAAGAAGTCGTATTCTCCTCTATTTTTACCAAAATCGTTGAGTACAGAATGGCGAAAATCAATCCCCGAAACTTGATATAGCTTTTCTAATCTACGGGCATTTGGTGCATCCAGCTGATGAGCATCTTTCATAAACTGAAAGATTTGTTCCTGAGAAAAACGATTCTCAGGATTACTGGTGCCAATTGCTGAAATAATACTGCCCATCTGCTTTTGTTTTTTTAAATTTAGTGTTTAATCTTTAAAACGTTTATGACTAGCGCTAATTTTAGATCTGTTTTTCTCCATTTGCGTTTGCCATTTTCTCTTTTTTTGCTGCCAGTTTTTCTATTCTCTGTAGCTACTGTTCCACAAGCTAACATCACTAATGCAATTGTGGTTTTTATTGTTTTGCATCTTTTCACGTATCCTGCAAGTAATGGCTACAATAGTTATTTTGATAAAGATGAAGGTAGTATAGCTCTTATCAAAAATCCACCCAAAGTCAATTACGCTTTATACCTTACCTCGGTTTCTTTAGAGTGGATAGGTGTTTTATTGGCTCTATTTGTAAATTGGCAGTTTTCTGTCGGGATAATGCTTTATAATTTATTATCCAAAGCTTATAGTCATCCAAGCGTTAGACTAAAAAAGTATCCGATGATTAGTTTTTTGGTGGTATTCTTTTTTCAAGGAGCATTTATTTATTATTTAAGCTATTTCGCTATTTCGAGTTTTTATTCTGGCTTTACAGCCGATGTGTTTCTAGCGGGATTTATATGTTCTTGTTTGATTGGGGCAACCTATCCGCTTACACAGATTTATCAGCATGAAGAAGATGGAAAAAGAGGAGACATCACTTTGAGCATGAAATTAGGATATAAGGGTTCTTTTATTTTCTCGGGACTTTTGTTTGTATTGGGAACGATTTTGATGTTTATTTACTGGCAAGGTAATCAAGAGATCAAGAATTTTTGGGTTTTTGTTGCCAGTGGATTACCTGTAATAAGCTTTTTCATCTACTGGTTTATAAAGGTTTGCAAAGATGAGAAAACAGCGAATTTCAAAAATATGATGCGGATGACTTTGATTAGCAGTTCAGCAATGTTGATTTATTTCTCGTGGCTTTGCTTTTTAGCCTGAGCCAAATTTTTAATTAATTCAATATAATCTAATGGAAAATGATGTAGTTCAGCCCCTTCTAAAATAACGTTCAAATATTTTTCATTCGGTAATAAGTTTTCTACCAATTTAGGACATATAAAAGTAAAGCCTTTCTTAATACCATAATCGGTTTCAATTTCTATCTCAATTAAATCATAGCAGGGTTCTGTTTGTGCTAACAAATCAAATTTGGTTTTTGGTAATTCATAAAGAACTCCTAAAGTATATTCTCCGTTCAAACCAATTAAATTAGCTCTTGCTGTTCCGTCGGGATTTTGCCTGTTAAACCTTAAAGCATAATTATGTAGTTTCCCTTTTTCTAAAGAAATAACGGGTTCATTAATCCTAAATTCTACTAAAGCTAAATTTAAGCTACTTCCGTATCCAAAATAAAAAAAGGAATCCTTCATATTATTTTTCTCCTTCCCATTCTGCATAAAATTGGTGCAGATACTGCTCCATAAATTCATGTCTTTGTGCGGCAATTTTTTTACCACTCGTAGTATTCATTTTATCTTTAAGCAATAACAACTTTTCGTAAAAATGATTGATAGTTGGTGCTGTGCTTTTTTTGTAAGCTTCTTTATTGATATTAATATCGGGTTTTATATCGGGATTATACAATTCCCTATTTTTAAACCCTCCGTAATTAAAGGCTCTTGCAATTCCAATTGCTCCAATTGCATCTAATCGATCAGCATCTTGTACAACCAACATTTCGGGCGAGGTGAAGTTGATTTCGCCCAAACTACTTTTAAAAGACATATTTCTGATGATTTGTTGTACATGATTTATAACCGCATCTTCAATTTCGATAGACTTTAAAAATTCACCAGCTTTTCTTGGTCCAATTTCCTCATCACCATCATGAAATTTAGCATCTGCAATATCATGCAGTAAAGCGGCAAATTCAACCACTTTTAGGTCTACATTTTCTTCTTGTGCGATGTTTTTGGCAGTTTTCCAAACACGTTCAATATGCCACCAATCATGTCCAGATTCGGCATTTTGCAATTCTTTTTTAAC
>JBKJLB010000058.1:0-9931 GCA_046597075.1 Pelobium sp. | reverse complement strand
TTGTGAAAGCACATTTTGGAGGAGATCTATAGATTCTTTTATACGCCCAGTTTTAGTGTAAACGCGAGCCAAGTTAATTTTAAGGGTAATATTTAAACCTTGGTATTTTAAAGAGGTACTTTCTAAAATTCCTTTTTTCAAATAAGCAATCGCTTCTGGATATATTTTTAATTCTCTATATAATACCCCAAACAAATTATAAATATTTAAGGTGATATTAGAGAATGGTAATTTTTTAGAGATGACTTCAGCTTTTTTTAGGTTTGCTAGTGCTAATTCGTACTTTTTTTGCCCGTTGTAATTTTCTGCTAAAATCAAATAGCTTTCCATCATCCCAAACTGATACTTACTTTTCTCACTTACTTTTAATGAGTTTAAGATATATTCAATTGCTAAATCAAAATTTCCTTTTCTGGTTTCAACTACACCCAATCTTATATTTACTGCGGATATACCCTTAACAAAACCTGTTGTTTCATATAATTTTAGGGCATTTAAATATTTTGTTTTGGATGCAACGTAGTTATTGTTGTTATCATCCATCATTCCCATTTGGGTTAACATCAGGGCTTGGCCGTTTCTATCTTTTTTGTCTTTTGCAAGCTGCAGGCCTTTTTTGGCGAAAAATAAAGCCGAATCAGGTTTGAAATATCTGTACCTGCTAGCTAAAGAATCATAAAATAAAATACCCTTATCAATACTTTGATCTTTTTTTTGAAAGCCTTTAGCGTAAAGCGAAGAGATGATCAGAATAAGGAAAATCTTATAAATTTTTGGATTCATTTAGTTACTAAAGAAAAAAAGAGCCATAATGTTTAAGAATGCGTATTATTTCAAATAAAAATAAACACAAAACGATATAAAATCAAGCAATATGTGTTTAAAGAAATTTATTTAACTTTTTTTCTCCTTTACTAAAATTCCGTTAACGTCTATCGTTACTTCTTGTCCAACTTTTCGGTAAATGATATCTGGCGCTTTAATTTTATAATCTGCACTCATAATTTTAAATTTTGTTTCGAATATAATTTTGCCATTTTTAACTGTAAATGTGCAGGGTACAGTTTTATTTCTTTCCACGCCGTGGATATTAAAATGACCATCTAAGTTTAAAAAATAGATACCATCTTTATCTAAATCAATAGTTTCTTTATATTTTCCTTTAAATGTAGCCTTTGGGTATTTGTTGCTCTCGATATACTTTTCATTAAAATGAGTTTGCATTAACGCCTTTTTAAATTTAAATGATGAAATATTAATTATGATTTCCACCTCTTTTTTATCCTCGTTTAATTTGGCGGTTGCAGCATTACTAACAGCCTCGATATCTGCAATAGGAGCAGGAGAGAAAAAATGGATATACATTTCACTTGCATCATATACTTGAGCATTTACAACAGTAAATGATGATAAAAAAAATAATATTAAGAAAAAGTATTTCATAATTTTTAATAGGGAGCTTAAATATATTCATATTCAAATAGATTTAAGTCTTATTTATATAAAGTTTTAAAAGAAAGCAGATTTAGTATATTTGAAACATGAACCATTTGATAGCCCCATCTATTTTATCGGCCAATTTTGCCAATCTCGAAGAAGACATTTTAATGCTAAATAAAAGTGAAGCAGATTTGATCCATGTGGACGTAATGGATGGTGTTTTTGTTCCAAATATTTCGTTTGGATTTCCAGTAATTGCAGCTGTTAATAACTTTGCTAAAAAGCCTTTAGATGTACATTTAATGATTGTGGAGCCAGATCGTTACCTCAAGCAATTTAAAGAAGTGGGTGCAAATATCATGACAGTACATTATGAAGCGTGTACACATTTACATCGTACCGTTCAGGCTATTAAAGAGTTAGGCTGTAAAGCTGGTGTGGCATTAAACCCACACACTCCCGTATCTTTTTTACAAGATATTATTCAGGATTTAGACTTAGTTTTAATTATGTCGGTTAACCCTGGATTTGGAGGTCAAAAGTTTATCGAACAGACCTATCATAAAATTCATCAGTTAAAAAAGATGGCAGATGAGGCAAATCCTAAATTAATGATAGAAATTGATGGAGGTGTAAGTATTCATAATTCTTTAGCTTTATTAAAAGCAGGAGCAAATGTTTTGGTTGCTGGAAACGCAGTTTTTAGTTCACCCAATCAGATACATGCTATAGCCGAGTTGAAAAATATTTCCCCTGACTTTCTAAATGCATAAGTAATTTCTGCATGATTCAAAAGCTCTTTATTTTCTTACTATTATTTCCCATTACATTAAAGGCGCAAAAAATATCGGGCAAAATTTATAACGAACAAAAAGAGCCTTTAATAGATGTAAAAATAGAAATACAAGGCACCAAAATTTTCGTTTTGAGTGGTGAAAATGGAGAATACCAAATCAATTTAAAACCTGGAAATTATACCGTTTCTTTTAGTTCTTTAGGCTTTTTGCCTAGTAATGTTGAAGTTAAATTGGTTGCAGGTAAAGACTTCCCACTTTCAGTTACCTTACAACGAGACTTACAAACTTTAGAGCAGGTCATAGTTCAAGATCAAGTTGGGAGAAATGAAGGGATGATAAAAATAGATCCAAGTATATCTTCTTCTAATCCAAATGTCTCTCAAAATTTCGAATCTATACTAAAACAATTGCCAGGGGTTTCAACCAATAATGAGTTGAGCTCGCAATACTCAGTTCGTGGCGGAAATTTTGATGAAAACTTGATCTACATTAACGACGTTGAGATTTATAAACCTTATTTGGTAAGAAATGGACAGCAAGAAGGTTTGAGTTTAATTAATCCTGATATGGTTGGGAATGTAAAGTTCTCTGCTGGTGGTTTCGCTGCTAAATATGGCGATAAGCTATCTTCTGTTCTTGATGTTCAGTATAAAACTACCGACTCTACAAAAGTAATTTTAGGTTTAGGCACAAACGGAACTTCTTTAACTACCTTTTTTGGAGGGGATAAATTTTCTTATTCGTTTGCTTATCGAAACAAGAAAAACACTTCCGTATTAAATTCTCAGCCTGTTGTGGGAAGTTACAATCCAAAATTTAATGATTTCCAAGGCTTTATCAATTGGAAAATTAACAATAAAACAAGTTTAAGCTTTTTAGGAATTTATAATTCCAATGAGTTTGGTTTGGTACCAGAGTCTAGAGAAACCGAGTTTGGAACTTTCAACCAGATCCTAAGATTAAGTGTCAATTATCAAGGGCAGGAGCGTGATGAATATAAAGACTTAATGGGTGCAGTAACGCTAAAAAAAGATATCAATAAAAACGCAACTTTAAAGTGGATTAATTCAGCTTTTTTTATCACCGAGCGTGAGAATTTCGACATTTTGGGTCAGTATATTTTTGTGGAAGTTGATAATAATTTTGGCAGTAATAATTTCGGAAAGGTAAAAGCCAATAGAGGAATTGGATCTTTTCAAAATTACGGTAGAAACCAACTCAATGCCGACATTTATGCCAGTGATTTAAAATTTAATTTCAACACAAAAAAAACCTTTTGGGAAACGGGATTAAGGTTTCAATAGGATAAAATAGCTGATGAGCTTAAAGAATTTGAATTAATTGACTCCGCTGGTTATAGTATTCCTAATACCAACCAAAATTTTAAATTGACCGAATCTTACGAAGCATCAAATGCTGTTAATACATTAAGATATTCGGCTTATGCCCAAAATACAACCAATATCAATGAAAGGATATCTTTTACAGGAGGCCTAAGATTCAACTATAATGATTTCACTAAAGAATTTTTAGTAAGCCCCAGAGCAATCATTACTTACCACCCTGATTCGAAAAGAGATTTAATTTATCGCTTTGCTACAGGTGTATATGTTCAACCACCATTTTACAGAGAGGCAAGAAATTTTGATGGATCTTTAAATCGAGATATAAAATCTCAAAAATCACTTCACTTTGCACTATCCATGGATAATGATTTTAAGGGTTTAGGAACCACTTTAAAGTTTACAGCAGAAGCGTATTACAAATATTTGTATAATTTAACTCCTTATAATATAGAGAATCTTAAAATAAGATACTATGCAAATCAACAATCCAAAGGTTATGCTGCTGGTATAGACTTTAGAATAAATGGAGAATTTGTTAAAGATTTAGAATCATCTTTCCGTTTGTCCATTATGAAAACTGCGGAGGATATCGATAGTGATTCTTATCAACAAAAAGATAGTCAGGGAAATTCCTCTACAATTTTTCCTGGATTTATAAAAAGACCAACGGATCAAAGAGTTAATTTTTCATCGTTTTTTCAAGATAAATTGTTCAACAGTCCAACCTATAAAGTACATATGAACTTGCTCTTTGGTTCTCGGTTACCTATTGGTCCTCCAGGGGCAGACCGCTATCAACAGACCTTTCGTATTCCTGCATATAAAAGATTAGATATTGGTTTTTCTAAAGATTTTTTAGACATAGAAAGTAAACATCAACCTAGATTATTAAAAAAATATTTGAAGTCTTTTATTGTTTATGCGGAAGTTTTTAATCTTCTAAATATTAACAATACGGTTTCTTATTTATGGATTACAGATGTTAATAATTATCAATTCGCGATTCCAAACTATTTAACATCGCGTCAGTTAAATGTTAGATTAATTACGAAATTTTAAATAAAAAATAGGTATCCCATAAGATTATCATAAATTTGAAATATCAAAAACTCAACGTAAATGAAACATAATTTTGGTGCAGGTCCTTGCATTTTACCACAAGAAGTATTTAAACAAGCTGCTCAGGGAGTATTAGATTTTAATGATACTGGGTTGTCAATTCTTGAAATTTCACATAGAGCACCTGAATTTGTAGCTGTAATGGATGAAGCCATTAGCTTAGTGAAAGAATTGTTAAATGTACCAGAAGGTTACTCGGTAATTTTCTTACAAGGTGGCGCAAGCTTACAATTTACAATGGTAGCTATGAACCTTTTAACAGAAGGTAAAAAAGCAAGCTATTTAGATACTGGTGTATGGTCTAAAAAGGCAATAGCCGAAGCAAAGTTATTTGGTGAGGTAGAAGTAGTGGCATCATCAAAAGATAAAAATTATAGTTATATCCCAAAAGAATATCAAGTTTCAGCTAATAGTGAATATTTTCACTTTACATCTAACAATACCATTTTTGGTACTGAATTTCATTCTTTCCCAAAGGTAAACGCACCTCTAGTTTGCGATATGTCATCTGATATTTTTAGTAAAGAAATTAATGTTGCCGATTTTGATTTAATTTATGCTGGGGCTCAAAAGAACATTGGACCTGCTGGTGCAACATTAGTTATTGTTAAAGATTCGATCTTGGGTAAAACTGGAAGAGCTATCCCATCAATGTTAGATTATCAAAAACAAATAGAAGGGGAATCTATGTATAACACTCCTCCAGTATTCTCTGTTTTTGTTTCTATGTTAAACCTAAGATGGTTGAAATCTAAAGGCGGAGTAGCAGAAATCGCAAAAGAAAACATTGCAAAAGCAAAAGCATTATATACTGAAATTGATAGAAATCCTTTATTTAGAGGATCAGTAGCGGTTGAAGATCGTTCTAACATGAGTGTTTGTTTCGTAATGGAAAACCTTGAATTGGAAAAACCATTTTTGAAATACGCAGAAGAAAAAGGTTGTATTGGTATTAAAGGACATAGAAGCTCAGGTGGTTTCAGAGCGTCTTTATACAATGCTTTGCCAATCACTAGTGTACATGTTTTAGTAGATGCTATGCAAGAATTCGCAGAAAAAAACGCTTAAAAAATAAAGACCAAATCAAAAAAAACAATAATGAAAATTTTAGCAAATGACGGAATCGACCCGATAGGAAAAAAACTATTGGAAGATGCCGGGATAGAAGTAGATACCAATAATATTCCGCAAGAAGAACTAGCTGCAAAATTAAATGCCTACGACGGAATTACAGTTAGAAGTGCCACCAAGGTTAGAAAAGAGTTGATAGACGCTTGTCCAAATTTGAAAATTATTGGTAGAGGTGGAGTTGGGATGGATAATATAGATGTGGAATATGCAAAAAGTAAAGGAGTTGCCGTAGAAAACACACCTGCTTCTTCATCATTATCTGTTGCCGAATTGGTTTTTACTCACCTTTTTAATGGTGTTCGTTTTGTTTACGATGCTAACCGTAAAATGCCAGTTGAAGGTAATACCAAATTTAATGATCTTAAAAAAGCTTATGCAAAAGGTGTCGAATTAAGAGGAAAAACTATCGGAATTATTGGATTCGGGAGAATTGGAAAAGAAACAGCAAAACTTGCCTTAGGCTTAGGAATGGATGTTTTGGCCTTTGATTTATATGATATTCCAGCTACTTTACCCTTAGAGCTTTCTGGTGGGATTAAGGTGAATGTGCCAGTAAAAAAGGTTGATATGGATGAGCTTTTAGCAAAATCAGATTTTATTAGCCTACATATTCCATTTACCGAAAAACCAGTTTTAGGGGTAGAAGAATTTGAAAAAGTTAAAAAAGGTGTAGGTATTGTAAATTGCTCTAGAGGAGGCACTATTGATGAAGATGCTTTAATTGCAGCTTTGGATAGTGGTAAAGTTTCTTTTGCAGGTTTAGATGTTTTTGACAACGAACCAAGGCCTAGAGTTGATTTATTGCAACATCCAAAGGTTTCTTTAACCCCTCATATTGGTGCATCAACAAACGAAGCGCAAGAGAGAATTGGAGTAGAGTTAGCCAATTTGATTATTGATCATTTGAAAAATTAATTGCTGGTATTATTTTCATTCGCCGTTAGGCATAAGTAACACTATAAAACTATATTTAGCCTTAAAGTGAAAGCTTTAAGGCTTTTTTATTGTTATCTGCTAATTAAAAATTAAATTTGGAATTAGCCCCCTCAGCTAATTATTTAATTATGCCAATTATTCAATCATTTAAAGCGATTCTGCCTCATCCTGCAAAAGCAGAAAAAGTAGTTATTCATTTAGAAAACCTATCGCTAGAATCTGCAAAAGAAATACGAAGTGTTAATCCAGAAAGCTTTGTGCATTTGTTGGTCCCAAAGATAGAGAATCACTATTTACGTGGATCGAAATTAGAGATTACCTTCCAAAAAATAGCAGAGAATTTTGAGGATTTTATCCAAAAGAACATTCTTGTAAAAGATGAAACAGCAAACATTTATATCTACAGACAACAAAATCAACAACACTCTTACACTGGTATTTGGACTGCTTCTTCAATAGACGATTATATCAATAACAAAATTAAAAAACACGAGCTAACTAGGGCCGAACGTGAAAAAGGATTAATTGAATACCTACAACAGACAGGAATAGATGCAAACCCAGTTTTGATTACTTACCCAGAGCATAAAAAACTAGAAACTATAATTCAAGAACAAATTAAGAAAGAACCAGTAATAGATATTTCTTTAGAGGATACACAACATCAGGTTTGGAGAGTTTCCAATTTGCTTGAGATAAATGAAATCATACAAGTTTTTAAAGAAATGCCCGAAACTTATATTGCTGATGGGCATCATAGGGCTGCTGCGGCATCTACTTATGGGATTGAGCGTAGAAAATTGAATCTAAAGCACAAGGGGACAGAAGATTATAATTTTTTCTCATCAGTTTATATCAGTTCTAATCAACTTTCTATTTTGCCATTTCATAGGTTTGTGAAACTGACAGAAAGCAAAAATGCTGATGATATTCTAAAATTTATCAGAAAGGAATTTGAATTAACTGAAATAAATGTAAAAGATTTAATTCCTCATCAACCACATTATGTTGGTTTCTACATTCAGCATCAAGCTTATCGAATCAATTTAAAAAATCATCTTAAAAATGATGTGCTGGCCGATTTGGATGTAAGTATTATTCAGGAAAAGATTCTAAGCCCTTTGTTTCAAATCAATAACCCACGGGAGGATCAAAGACTACAATTTGTTGGTGGTGAAATAGATTTGACGTCTTATATCAAAAAAGTGGATGAAGGCATTTTGGATATGGGATTTTTACTTTATCCGATTTCTGTTGAAAATCTTATAAAAGTTGCAGATTTGGGAGAAACCATGCCACCTAAATCTACCTGGTTTGAGCCTAAGTTTTTAGCAGGTTTAATTACACATGTTATTAATTAAAGCTCAAAAACCAAACCCTTTTTTGGGATGGCTACTTTATAATTTTTATCTTCTAAACTAGCTTTTAAAATCTTCATACTTTCGGCCTCACCATGCACCAAAAAGACTTGTTTTAGACTTCCTTTTGGAATTTGTGATATATATTCAACCAAATCCTGATGATCTCCATGACCGCTTAGTAAGTCGGTTTTTTTGATACTGGCAAATACAGAAAGCTCCCGACCTTTGATATTTACTACCGAATCTCCCCTTAATAACCGATGCCCTAAAGTACCTTTAGCACAAAAGCCGATAAAGAAAATAGTAGCATAAAAATTTTGAATGTTATGATACAAATGATCCTGAATTCTGCCACCTTCTAACATCCCTGCAGATGAAATAATAATGCAAGGTTCAAAATGATCTGAAATTTCTTTACTTTCCTTTAGCTCTTTAACATAGCTTAAGTTCTCAAATTCAAATTCATCTCCGTTTTTTTGATAAAAATTTCTGGATTCCTCACTTACATAATTATGATGCTTTCTGTAAATATCTGTAGCCATTGTAGCCATTGGACTATCAACAAAAACCGGAATAGGAGGTAAGTCTCCGTCCGAGAATATTTTATTTAAAGAAAAAACCAAAGATTGCGTTCTTCCAACACTAAAAGCAGGGATAATTAAACGACCAGGTTGATCAATACAAGCTTCCTTTATGACCTTAATTAAAGTATCTTTTAAATTATTTTCACGATCATGAAGACGTCCACCATAAGTAGATTCACAAACTAAATACTGCGTTTCTGGCAAATATTCAGGGTCGTTTAAAACAGGATAATTTTTTCTGCCAATATCACCAGTAAAGGCAATTGTTTTAGTTTCACCATCTTCTTCAATCGTAAAATGAGCAGCTGCGGCACCTAATAAATGTCCGGTTGGAGTCAATGAAAGTGAAATATGGTCATTGATCCTGAATGGTTTTTTATAGGCAATGGGTACAATTCTATCCGTTGTATCATTTACATGTTTATGCAAATAAAGCGGATGGTTAGAGGTGAAATGGTGCTGTTGTTTTCGTCTGTTAAATTTTTTTCTTCCTCTACTTTTTTCTTGTTTTCTTAAAAAAATATTTACAGAATCTGAAAGTAAAAGTTGCGTAAGGTCTGCGGTGGGATAGGTGCACAGGATTTGACCTTCAAAACCTGCTTTTACAAGCGTAGGTAGGTTTCCACTATGATCTATGTGTGCATGAGTTAAAACAACTAAATCTATGGTGAATGGATCAAAAGGAAAAAGCTCATTTTCTGATAAATCAACACCACCCTCATAGTTTAATCCACAATCAATTAATATTTTATAATCTCCAACTTCTAATAAGTGCATACTGCCAGTTACCTGCTCAGCAGCACCCCAAACGGTTAATTTCATTAATAAATGTTGTTATACTTCAAATTGTAAAGCACTTAAATGCTTATATAAACCATCTTCAACCAATAAAAGTTCTTGATGATTTCCACTTTCTACAATTTTTCCTTTATCTAAAACAATAATTTTATCAGCTTCTCTGATGGTAGATAGTCTATGCGCAATAATAATAGAGGTTCTCCCTTTCATTAATACTTCTAAGGCCTCTTGAACTAATCTTTCTGATTCAGAATCTAAGGCTGAGGTCGCTTCATCCAAAATTAAAATAGCGGGGTCTTTCAGTAAGGCTCTGGCAATTGCAATTCGCTGTCTTTGCCCTCCAGATAGTTTAACGCCTCTTTCGCCCACTACGGTTTCATAGGCCTCTGGAAAACCTGTGATAAACTGATGAGCATTAG
>JBKJLB010000420.1:0-5485 GCA_046597075.1 Pelobium sp. | reverse complement strand
CAAGAAATGCACCCCTTAAACGGGCCCGCTTGGTCTCTCTTTTTCGAATATATTGCTAATATCCTTTACGCTTTATTCATCAGGAAGTTCTCAAAAAGACTACTTATTCTATTTGTTGCGTTTACTGCATTTTTACTGATTCGCTATTTATTATTTGGCCCTAATGGAGATGTGATTGGCGGGTGGTCTTTAGATAAAACGCAAATGAATATTGGTTTTACCAGAATGCTTTACCCATTTTTTGCAGGCATTCTACTTTGCCGAATTGGGAAATTAATATCCCTTAAAGGTGGGTTTTGGATTTGCAGTTTATTCATCATTATCATTCTTTCTGTTCCAAGAATTGGTGGTGTAGAAAATTTATGGATGAATGGCTTGTATGAATCTATTTGTATCATCATTCTCTTCCCTTTAATTGTATCAATAGGTGCTGGAAGCAGCATCAGTAGCAATTCCTCTAAAAAAGCTTGTAAGTTTTTAGGCGATATTTCTTATCCATTATACATTACTCATTATCCGTTAATTTATGTTTACACATCATGGGTTATTAATCATGATATTCCTGCTAGCTACGGTTTCTTAGCAGGAGTATTACTTATGGCTACAGCTATTGCCATCTCTTATGCTTGTTTAAAACTTTATGATATCCCTGTACGTAACTGGCTAAAAAATAAATCTATGTTTGTGAATTCTTAAAGTAAAATTTCTGAAAATCAACTACTTTATTTTTAATACTTTATTAGGCTAATTTTGTGCTCCCAGAAGTTTAGGAATACTGGTTTGCGGCAGGTAAGAATTAAGAATGACAAATATTAATCCCAATGAACAAAACTATTTCTCACAAAATTATTGCAATCTGCAACCAGAAAATCGCATCAAAAGGCAAAAATGTAGGTTTATCATTTTATGCTTTCTTTGCCAACAAAAATGATGACCCAGAACTATTATTGCAAGTAGCAGAATGGTGGATTAAAACTCATCAATTAAATCATTTTGAAAAAGCCATAAAAATAAAAGAAATGGTAATGGCAGAAGTTGATTAAACGAACATCATCAATTGCTTAATTGATATCTGAAAAACATTCCTATTAATTCATTTGGATGTGCTAATTTTGAAAGCATTATGCTCAAATGGATATTCTCAATACTCTTTTTAATTGTCTCATTTTTTGCTTCAGCACAAAATACACTAACCATAAAAATATTAAATCAAGAAGATAGCTTAGCAGTCATCGGCGCAAGCCTAAAGATCACACCCTCAAACATTGCCTCTATGAGTAATGTGGAAGGTTTAATAACCATTAAAAATATCCCCGACGGAAAAATTACGCTTAACATTAGCGCAATTGGCTATCAAAATAAAATTCAGTCGGTTAATTTGCCGCTAATCCAAATAGACACTTTGTTTGTTTACCTATTACCTAATCAAGAAGAATTAGAAGAAATAATAGTCACCTCGACAAGAAGTAGCCGTAGTATTGAAGCCATCCCGACTAGGATTGAAGCAATTTCTGGTGAAGAATTAGGAGAAAAAGGAAATATGAAACCTGGCGATATTAGAATGCTATTAAACGAGAGCACTGGGATACAAACGCAACAAACTTCGGCAACATCTTACAATTCGAGCATTAGAATACAGGGACTGGATGGAAAATACACACAAGTTTTAAAAGATGGGTTTCCTATTTATGGTGCATTCTCTGGCGGTTTAAGTATTTTACAAATCCCTCCGTTAGATTTAAAACAGGTAGAAGTAATTAAAGGCGCTGCATCTACACTTTATGGCGAGGGTGCAATTGCCGGCTTGGTAAATTTAATTTCTAAAACTCCAACTAAAGAAAAAGAATTCGAGTTGATGTTGAACGGAACATCGGCATTGGGTTTAGATGCTAGCTTATTCTATGGCAAAAAGAAAGAGAAATTAGGCTTAACTTTATTCTCGGCATATAACCTGGGCTCAGCTTATGACCCTGCAGATATCGGTTTAACCGCTATACCAAAGTTTAACAGATTTACTTTAAATCCTAAATTGTTTGTAGATTTTTCGGAGAAAACAAAACTACAAGTAGGTATAAATACCACATTTGAGGAACGAATTGGTGGAGATTTAAACTATATTAATGATAATTCTACCTCTTATGCACCATATTTTGAGAAAAATAACACCCAACGTTTAAGCTCTCAATTGGTTGTAAACCATCAAATTAATACCAATAGCTCAATAAATTTTAGAAACAGCTTTAACAATTATAGCAGAAAAGTTTTAATACCCACTTTTAGTTTTGATGGAGTTCAAAACTCTTGTTTTAGCGATATTAACTATCAAAATAAAGGTGAAAAAACGGAATGGATTACTGGCATAAACTTATGGACAGATCAATTTAATCAACAAAATATTAGTACGACTAAAGCATTAGATTTCCAATATACCACTGTAGGTGGCTTTATCCAAAACACTGCAAACTTATCAGATAAAATTACTTTAGAAACGGGTTTAAGAACTGATTACCAAAGCCAATATGGATTATTTGTATTACCCAGATTATCGGCTTTATATCAAATTAATGAAAATTTTAATTTAAGATTTGGCGGTGGCTTAGGCTATAAAACTCCTACAATTTTTACGGAAGATACGGAGCGTATTCAATATAAAAATGTTTTACCTATACAGTCGGCAAATGTAAAAGCCGAAGAATCTATTGGTGTAAATTTAGATCTTAACTACAAAACACCAATTTTTAACGAGGCCTATTTAACTGTAAATACCTTGTTCTTTTACACGAAAGTTAATAAACCACTAATTTTAAGCCTAAATAGCAGTAATAATTATCAATTTATCCAGCCTAATGGAAATATTAATACTAAAGGGATAGAAACGAATATAAAATTAAGCTACCGCGATTTTAAGCTTTTTATCGGTTATACGCTGGCAGATGTCACTCAAAACCAAAATAACAATAAAAAAACTTTTCCGTTGGTTGCCAAACACAGATTAAATAATGTAATAGTTTACGAGGTAGAGGAAAAACTTAAAATTGGCTTGGAGGCTTATTATTTTAGCAAGCAAAATTTAAATGTTGGTAACACTGGGAAACCATATTGGTTAAATGGTTTAATGATAGAAAAGCTTTGGGAAAAATTCTCTTTATTCGTCAATTTTGAGAATATTTTTGATGTGAGACAAACACGGTTTGATACTATTTATACCGGCTCTATTAGTAATCCAAGCTTTCGTGATATTTACGCCCCAGTTGATGGGTTTGTTATCAATGGTGGAATAAAATTAAAGTTGTAAAAGGCAAACTGCTCTATTTCTTAAATTGAGATTAATAATATTTTATCAGACTAGTTTAAAAAGGTATTTTAATATTTGTTGCGATTAAATTAGATGTTGCAGAAGCTAAATGCCTTTCTCTTTTACCAAACATATCAGCTTTCATGTTAATCAATGTTCGGCCTCGTCTTACAACCTTAGTACGAACCAAAACAATTTCACCCTCTTTTGCTGGATTGAAATATTCTATATTTAAATTAATAGTAGGATGAAAATTTTCTAATCCCATCACAAAGAAATTTGTACCCATACAATCGTCTATCATCCCTGCTATTACACCTCCATGTAAAGTTCCGGCAGGATTTGTCATTTCTTTCCTAATCAAAAATTCAACTTCTAAAGATTCCTCACTTACTGATATAATTGTGCCTCTTAACCAATGTGCAAAAGGTGATGGGCTTTCTGTAAAAGGTTTACCAATAAAGCTACTTACCATTTTTAATCTTTCGTTTTCCATTTAGATATCATTGAAATTCACTTTATAAAACTACAAATTTGATTTAATCCTTATTACTTTCTTGTTTTTAAAGTTTGAAAATTTCACAAAATAGACAAATAATCAATGGTCAAAACAAAAAGTAAGACATAAATTACATTCTTTATTCTCTAGTCGGGGTGTTTAATTGCTTACTTTTAATAAAAAATTAAGATATGAAAAGGATTGCCTTATTGTCATCGCTAATTTGTTTACTGAGTATTTGCACCAAAGCTCAAACTGTAAATCCTGTGATTAAAGATTATGGGGGTGTTTATGAAGTTCCATTTGCGGTAGATAAACTAAACCCAAAACTGAGTTATAAAATTGCAGTAGAAATGGGTGAAAAAGCAGAAAGTGATACTACCATATATAAACCGATATATGATGTTGCCCGTATGTATAACCTTCATGTTCTTGGAGGTATACCGCAAGACAAAATTCATGTAGTAGTTGTCATTTATCATACTGCCACTTGGGTTACACTAAATAACGAAGCTTACCATAAAAAATATGGGGTAGATAACCCAAACATCAAAATGATACAGCAAATGGCAGATGCTGGAATAGCATTTTTTGTTTGCGGTCAATCTGTTATGAAAGCGAAAATAAAACCTGAGGATATTAACCCAAATGTTAAAGTAACTTTATCAAAAACAACAAAAATGACTTCATTAGTGAAGCAGGGTTACATCAATTTTAAATTTTAAGTATTCAAATTATCGTCTTTTAAAATCTCATCTTTATTCAGATTCTCACAAAATGAAAAAAATACTGCTTTTACTAATCTGTATATCTATTGGTTTATTAGCTTGGAAAAGTATTAAAAAACCTAAATATGATGTATTAATTATCAATGCAAAAATAGTTGACATTGAAACAGGAACTGTCAATACAGAAAAGTTTATCGCCGTTTCAAAAGATACCATCAGCTTAATAGGTAACATGAGGAATATTAAATCAGTATCTGCTAAACAAATCATTGATGCCCAAAATAAATATGTAATGCCTGGTCTTTGGGATAATCATGTGCATTTTAGAGGTGGTGAGGATTTGGCGCAAGAAAATAAAAATTTTCTTCCTTTATATTTAGCTTATGGCGTAACCACTGTAAGAGATTGTGGAGGCGATATTACTCCTCAATTGTTGCAATGGAAAAAAGAAATTGCAAACGGCTCGTTAGCTGGACCAACTATATTCACATCTGGACCAAAATTAGATGGAGAGAAACCAGCTTGGGCGGGCTCTTTATCAGTTATTAATCAGGCTGATGTTGAAAATGTTCTGGATTCTTTACAGAAAGTTCCGTCTGACTTTGTTAAGATTTATGATGGCAGTATTAAGCTTGATGCCTATTATGCAATTTTAAGAGAAGCTAAAAAAAGAGGATTTAAAACAACAGGGCACATGCCGCTAACTGCAAATATTTTAGATGCAGCGAATTATGGCTTAAATGGCTCTGAACATTTATACTATGTTTTAAAAGCTTGCTCTCCAAAATCTGATAGCTTAAGTAAACTAAACATAGGTTATGGAATGATGGGTGAAATTGCGGATAGCTATGATCCAGCTTTAGCAAAAAGAGTTTATCAGCAATTAGCCGAAAAGCAGTTTTTCGTAACGCCTACACTTCATATCGGACAAATTTTAGCCCATGTAGCCACAGATGATCACAG
>JBKJLB010000290.1:0-2775 GCA_046597075.1 Pelobium sp. | reverse complement strand
CGTAAGAGTAATTTACGGTATCTAAATTGTATTCAATTTTCTTCACATCATCTTGCATACAAGTAACGCTTTCGCCGATGGAAGAAAGTAAGCCCGCACCATATATTTTTGGGTTTTCTAACGTCCCTATTAAACCATATTCTACGGTCCACCAGTGCAAACGACTCAATAAAGCCATTTCAGAAGGATCGCCTAAATTATCCTGACAAAATTCCACCTTTTTCTGTGCCTTTTTGATATCGGCTAAACTCGCGTTTGCATCTTCCTTTAAAATTGAAAGTGTACGGATGGCCTCATAAAGCTCGTGATCTTTAGAAGAAAACATGGCTTTTGCACCAATAGAACCAAAATAACTGAGGTAATTGTTATAATCTGTATCGGCAATAATGGGGGCATGCCCTGCCGATTCGTGAATAATATCTGGCGCTGGCGTATAAGCTATGTGATGAATTTGACGGATATCTGCAGCAATAACTAAAACTCGGTAAGATTGATACTCCATAAAAGCAACAGGCGGAATAAAACCATCAACCGTTACGGCTCCCCAACCAATTTTGCCCAAATTATCGTTCATGGTTTGTAAATCTGGAATACTTTCAATGCTCAAACCTGCCCTAGTTAAACCTTTGATGTAAGGGTAATAGGCAACATCTTTTAGGTAACTGTAATTTTGGCGCATCACATAACGCCAAACTGCGTGGTCTATGGGTGTATATCTTTCGTACTGCTGATTTACGATGAATTGCTTTAAATGTTTTGGAAGATTTTTTACTTGTGGGTTATTGAAATCGCTCATCATCTATCTTCAGGTTTTTGGATGTATTGGTTAACTATGCAAATTAACTAAACAAAATTTATTATTGTTTTTTTTATTGAAACTTTTTAATGATTTCAAAAAATTAGGCCTAAACCTATATAAAAAATTGTTTTCTTTCGGTTAAAGAAGTTTGGGCTTTTCGCAAAATCATTCGAATTTAACCACAGTTTATAGTTTAACGAATTTCAATGCCTAAAATTCTCTATATTTGAAACTTAATGGGGTTTCTCTTTCCTGAGTTCTTATTTGCTTGGTTACTGATGGCCATTCCGGTGATCATCCACCTCTTCAATTTCAGAAAATTTAAAAAAGTTTATTTCACCAATGTTGCCTTTTTAAAAGAGGTAGAACTGCAAACTTCATCCACTCAAAAACTAAAAGAGCGTTTAATTTTAGCTAGCCGAATGTTGGCTATTTTCTTTTTGGTATTGGCATTTGCACAACCTTATCTTAAATCTAAAACATCTGCGCAAGCCTTCAAAAAGTCTATCGTCAGCATTTATTTAGATAACTCCTACTCTATGGAAGCCGTAAATAAGAACGGTAGTTTGCTAGATGAAGGCAAAAGAAAAGTTAAAGAATTAGTAGAAGCTTATACTTTAAATGATCGTTTTCAACTCATTACCAATAATTTTGATGGGAAACAACAACGCTTGTTGGATAAAACAGAGTTATTAGACGAGTTAGAGGCAGTAAAGATTTCTCCTTTAACTAGAAATTACCAAACCATTGTAAATAGACAGCAAGAAGTTTTACTGAAAGAACAAGGCGTAAAAAGAGCTGCTTATTTGTTATCGGATTTTCAAAAGCAAAGCGACCTAAAAAACACTTTAAAAGCGGATACCAGCATTCAGCTTAATGCGGTTCAATTAATTGCAAACGAGCTGCCAAATATTTCTATAGACACGGTTTATTTTCTTTCGCCAATCCATCAGCCGCAGGCCAATGAAAGCTTGGTTTATCAAATCAGTAACCATTCGGATAAGGAAGTGAAGCAAATCCCTATTCAGCTGCAAGTAAATGGGGCGCAAAAGGCTTTAGCTAATTTAAATATTGATGCCCACAAACAGGTTTTAGATACTTTAGAATTTTCGGGATTGAATGCGGGTTGGCAAGAAGCAACTATGCAAATCAAAGATTATCCCATCACATTTGATGATCAGCTACAATTTGTTTTCGAGGTAAAAAGTACGCTACCCATTTTAGGTGTATATCAAAATAGCCCGTTCAGTAATTTTAGTGCCGCTTATCAAACCGATCCGTTTTTCAACTTCCAAGAAGTTAACGAATCTCAAATCAACTACTCGGGTTTAAATACCAAACAACTCATCGTTTTAGAAAACCTTAAAACTATTTCTGATGGTTTGGCGCAACAGCTGAAACAATATGTAGAAAACGGCGGAAATTTAAGTATTTTTATTCCGGCTAATGCCGATTTAAGCAGTTATCAAAAGGCTTTTCAAAGTTTTAGAATTGATTACCCAATTGCTTTAAAAAAGCAAGATATAAAAGCCACGACTTTAAACATTCAACATCCGTTTTTTAAGAATATTTTTGATCGATTACCTAAAAATCCGGATTTACCTGCCGCTTCTTCTTATTTCGAATCGAGTAAACTGACCAGAACAAGCCAGCAAATTTTGATGAATGGCGAAGGAAATTCTCCTTTACTAAGCCTTTACCCAACAAAAAAAGGTGCTATTTTTATCAGCTGGTTACCGCTAGAAAGCGACTTATCTAATTTTAGCCGACATGCCCTTTTTCTTCCTGTACTTTTCAAAATGGCTTTTACTGGTAATCAAGAAAAATCGCTTTTCTACACTTTAGGGCAAAACAATAATGTAGATTTAAAAGGTTTAAATCTGCCAGAGAACGAAATCATTAAAATAAAGAATAAGCAAAACGAAATCATCCCCGAATGGCGCCAAAATTCGGGAGGTGCAATACTTTACTTTGCA
>JBKJLB010000145.1:0-3907 GCA_046597075.1 Pelobium sp. | reverse complement strand
CCAAATAATTTACTAGCTATTAATACCATAAAAGCGCATACTTCGGAAATCAGATATAACCTTGGTAAACGTATTAAAGATCAGGTGAGAGGTGTACCGCAATTAGAGTTTTATATTGATGATACCAATGAATATGTGGATAGAATGGATCAAATTTTTACACGTATCCATAAAGATGAAGAGCCTGAAGCTTAATGAAAAAATACATTAGAGAGCCCATAAATTTTTTAACACATGGCATACCGGCTCTGTTGGCTATTCCTGCTACTTTAGTTTTGGTTAGCCAAGCCCAGGGAGCCATTCAAATTGCATCTGCAATAACTTTTGGTATTGCCATGACACTGCTGTTTAGCATTAGTGCTATTTATCATGGTTTTCCTAAAACAGAAAGTAACATACGCTTTTGGCAAAAGTGCGACCATTGCTGCATTTATTTAATGATTGCAGGCTCTTATACCCCAACCATGCTTATCGTTTTTGATGGATGGATGAAGTGGGCAGTCTTTTCTTTAGTGTGGTTAATAGCGGCCATTGGTTGTTTATTAAAGATTTTTAACCGTCTGAAAAATACAGCTGTTTCTTTAACCCTTTACATTGCCATGGGCTGCATTGTTCTCCCATTATTAAACATAATGTTACAAAAATTACCTTTAGAAGCAATCTATTGGCTGCTTTTGGGCGGTGTATTTTACTTAGTTGGTACTGTTTTTTATAAAAAGGATAAGCCTTACAAATATTTGCATACACATGAAATTTGGCATTTATTCGTTATTCTAGGTGCTGCTTCGCATTATGTTTACAACCTTAAATACTTGATAGCCGCTTAATGAGTACTGCTGAAAAAATAAATGTTCTCTTAACAAAACACCAATCTAATTTTCATCCAGTGGTTGATTTTATAGCCACTTCTAATCAAGTCATTCCGTTAGATTTCACCGCCGCTAACACCAATTTAAAACCTGAAATTATTGAAGACACCACTTTATTCTCACAATACATTGATGAACAATTAGCATCGGCGAAAGCTAAATTTGGAATTGGTGGTTATTTTGAAAACAGAACAGTTTATGCCAGAAGCGAGCATTTTAATTCTACCGATGGCGAACCCCGTCGTTTACATTTAGGAGTTGATATTTGGGGCGCCGCGTTAACACCAATTTATGTCTTTATGAACGCCAAAGTTCACAGTTTCGCTTTCAATAATAATTTTGGAGATTATGGAGCTACAATTATTTTGGAGCATGAATTAGAAGGAAGCGTTTTTTATAGCCTTTACGGACATTTAAGTTTGAAAAATATTGAAGGTCTATATCCCGGAAAGGAAATCAAAAAAGGGGAACAGTTTTGTGATTTTGGTATCGCCGAAGAAAACGGATTTTGGCCTCCGCATTTACATTTTCAATTGATGTGCGATATGGAAGGTTTAAAGGGAGATTATCCTGGAGTTGCTAAATTCTCGGAATTTGAACTTTGGAAAAACAAAATACCAGATCCAAATATCATTTTAAACTGGAATTAATTCACACCTTTTTAAACATTTAAACGTTAAGCTTTTATGTTGTTGATATATTTCAAAATATGGTTGATAAGTGTTTCTGGACTTTTAGCTCCGGATCAACCTACTTTCAAAGGCGGTACTGATGCTTTGAACACTTTTATTGCTAACAGAATGATTTATCCTACTTTCTCTAAAAACAACTGTTTGCAAGGTAAAATATTTGTCGCTTTTCAACTAAATAAAGAAGGTAATGTGTTTAATAGTAAAGTGCAAAAAGGCTTAGGTATTGATTTAGACGAAGAAGCGTTACGCTTAATTAGATTAACCAACGGGAAATGGGAAATTCCTTCTAATTATGATACCAATTCTCAATTGGTAATGCCAATAAGTTTTTCCTTAAAAAATTACGATTGTAACACTCGTTCTGCAGATCAGATAAATAAAGCGATTGATTTATATAGAAATAGATTAGCGTTAGAAAATGTAGTCCTCAATTATTATCGAAATAAATATGAAGGCAAAATCAATCAACAAAATGAATTTGAAATCATTCAAATTAAAAATGATTTAGGCTTTGGTGATAAATTTATCAATGATAAAATGAGGGAAGCCAAACAAAAATTAAAACAAGGGGATAAAGAAGGCGCTTGCGAGAGTTGGTATTTTGTAAAATATATTGGCTCAAATACAGCTGATGAAATGATTGCAGAAAACTGCAAATAACCTATCTTCGCATTCATGAAATGGGTTTTACGTTTTTTTGGATTGTTAGATATCGTGGGTTTTATCTATTCATTAGACTTTGCTTTACTCCAAATCAGTTCTCTTATTGGCAACCAGCCACAAACTGGAAGTGAATTTTTCACAAAAATTATTTTTGTTTTACTTTGGATGAGCATGGTGGTAAGTTCGATTCTGCTATTCATTCCTAAGAAGTCCGGAATCATCATTTATTACTTTCAGATTCTACCACGATTACTTTTCTTGATTCTATCCTTTGGGTTTATCTCTTACCTCAGCTATTTTTTAAAATGGAATAACCCTGAAAAAATTTTTATGCCTATCATCATTTTCTTCGAAATGCTAAGAGTTTATTATAGCTATCGAATTCAGAAAGAGATTTTTTAGCCATGTTTTAACTTAAGTCTTATAAATCTAACAATAGCCTCCATCATTACTTAAATTTAAAAACTGGTGCTTTTTGCGCATTTACTTTGTCCGCAAAAAGCAAGGAAAAAGCAACTATAAATAATTTTTTCATTATCTTTTTTCATTGTTTGCAAACCATTTGAAAAAATTGCGCCAATTTTGAAAAACCAATAAATATGAATTAAAGAGGATTAAGACCTATTTAACAGAAAAATGAGGATGATTAATTATTTTAAAGCCACAAACATTACTTTTAGAATTAATGCTTTTTAGTAATTTACATGTAGTTTTTTGACTACAATATTCATTACATATTTTAACAAAATGTTCTACTTTATATTTCCTTTAATTTATATCTTAGCCAATGTCTTCTTCATTTTATTAATTAGGTATTTCATTAAAAAAAGAATTGATGATAAAACTCAAACATGGCTAATCAGTGTTTCTATTAGTTTAGCAATAACCTTTTTGATTATGATGTATTTTATCAGCTATTTTATTAAAACCCTTTCGGGTCAACAGTAAATTATGAAGAAAACAATCCTTATTGCCATTTTAGCCTTTGCTTATTTGGCACCCGTAAAATCACAAACCCGAGTTCCTTTTGTAGAAACTTTGAATAATCCTAACCGTTGGGTTGATTCAATTTTTAATAAAATGAACCGAAACGAGAAAATTGCTCAGTTATTTATGGTCAGAGCGCACACCAATTTAGGTAAAGCTTACGCTGATTCTGTTGGAGAAGTGATAAGAAAAGAGCATCTGGGCGGAGTCGTTTTTTTCCAAGGAGGACCAGGAAGACAAGCTGCTCTAACCAATACTTATCAATCGCTTTCAAAGATTCCATTAATGATTGCCATGGATGCTGAATGGGGTTTAGGAATGCGATTAGATAGCACCATTTCTTACCCTTATCAAATGACCTTGGGGGCTATACAAGATAAGTCCTTGATATATCAGATGGGACAAGAAGTAGCTAAAGATTTCAAACGTATAGGGATGCAAATTAATTTTGCTCCAGATATGGATGTAAATAACAACCCCCGTAATCCCGTAATTAACTACCGTTCTTTTGGCGAGAACAAGTATAACGTAGCCGAAAAAGGTATTGCTTACCTAAAAGGTATGCAAGATGCTGGCTTATTCACATCAGCAAAGCATTTCCCTGGCCATGGTGATACTGATGTTGATTCTCATTTTGATTTGCCTCAACTCCCTTTCACAGCAGCAAGATTAGATTCACTGGAAATGTATCCATTT
>JBKJLB010000140.1:0-2502 GCA_046597075.1 Pelobium sp. | reverse complement strand
GTATGGGCAGATGTCTGATAAAACTCAATTGCTTTATCAAAATCATTTTGCTCTTGGTATGCAATTCCAATCTGATAATAAATTTGTTCTTTAAATTCTATGTTTTTGTCTTCCTTTAATAACTTGGTTAGCGTAGCTATTTTGTTAAATTGTTTTCCTTCTTCACTTTCGGTGATTCTTATTCGAGACAAATTTGCATTGAAAGACATCTCAAATGCAGCATTACTTTTTACAATTTTTGAGTAATTTAAATACGCATCGTCCGTTTGATTATTGATTTCCTGAAGCTGGGCTAAAATGTACATCCACCTGATTTCTTGATATTTATCTTTTGAGAAATCTATTGCTTTAGAAAGATGTGTTATAGCAGACTTGATGTCTTTTTTCTCTAACGCCAATTTCGCCTGTAATGCGGCAACTTCATCCTTGTTGTATTTATATTGAAGATTAACAGCCAATTGCATCAATGAATCAGCTTTTCGGTAGTTTTTAAGCGCAATATCACTTTTAGCTTCTCCTAAATATGCTAGTAATTTATTCTTCTTTTCTTTTGGGAAAGTGATTCCAACATAGCTATAGTATTCAACGGCGTTGTAAAAATCACCCTTTAAATACTCAGCATCAGCTAATAACAAATACGCATCATCCAACCAATTACTTTCATATTTTTCTAAGGCAATGGTATTTGATTTTTGAATCACCTGATTTAGATTCTCTGCTTCGTTAGAGGAAGACTGCTCATCTGGGATTGGATATAATTCTAATAGCTGATTGTAATCATCATCATATAAACCTCTTATCTTTAATTGACTCTCTCTTAACAGCTCTTTAGCATTAAAATAAATATTATAATGAGCCGTTACATTTTTCATCAAATACAATTTCTTACCCTCCTTTTGAGAAGAACAGCTTAGAAGAATACATATAAAAAGAAAGTAAACTACCTGAAAGTAAAATTTATGAGTAAATTTCAATGTTGTGTTTTTGGATGATTAAAATAATACGGGCAAAATTATTTTATATTGCCGATATTCTGGAAATAAAGATATTAATAAGAATAAGATTTTAGAGGAAGAATGAGTAAAAGAAAAAAACTCATAGATAGGTTAAAAGAAAAATACAAGCTGGTTATATTAAACGATGACACTTTTGAAGAGAAAGCATCGTTTAATGCTTCTTTATGGTATCTCATTATAGGCACCACTGCTTTCGCTATCTTACTAATATTCTTAACCATTACAACTATAAAATATACGCCTTTAAGGGAGTATTTAACTGGTATTCCAGATGTTGAATCTAAAAAGAACATTGTTGATGCTTATACCAAAATTGATTCTTTAGAGCAAATATCTAAAGCAAACGATCTTTACTTAAGTAATCTAAAAAACGTCATCAATGGAAATATTGATAATAAAAAACTAGAAAAACCTAAAGATATTTCTAAAGCATCTGATAGCATCAAACTCAATCAAAAAATTTCTAAAGAAGAAAAAGAATTAAGAAACTTAATTGAATCAGAAGGAAAGTTTGATTTAAACACAGAAAATAACGCAGAGAAATCAGGCATAGCATCTTATACTTTCTTCAGCCCATTGAGAGGGAAAATAACTGATCAATTTGATTCTAAAAAACAGCATTATGGGATTGATATTGCAACCAGGAAAAATGAAAACATCAAAGCTACTTTAGATGGCACTGTTGTTTTCTCTAATTTTACTCCAGAAACTGGTCATGTTATCGCTATTCAGCATGGTAACAATTTACTTTCATTTTATAAGCATTGTTCTGTTTTATTGAAAAAAGTTGGTAGTTTCGTAAGAGCGGGAGAAGTCATAGCTGTTGTTGGAGATACTGGGGAATATTCAACAGGACCTCATTTACATTTCGAGCTATGGTTTAACGGCACACCAGTCAACCCTGAAAATTACATGACTTTTTAATTTCTACTAAATGTTTAAAAGGCAAAAAATTGAATCATTACAAGGCGAGCAAAAAGCAGGATCTATCAATATTATAGGTATTGGTACTGAAATATCTGGAAACTTAAGCACCAAAGGTGATGTAAGAATTGATGGAAAAATCACTGGAAACGTAACCTCTAGAGCAAAAGTGGTAATTGGGATTACCGGAGAAGTAAATGGCAACATTTTTTCAGAAAGTGCCGAAATATCTGGGAATATCAATGGAGACATCAGCACAACAGAACTTTTATTTTTAAAGTTAACCGCCAATATAAAGGGTGATATTATTGCTGACAAATTAGTAGTGGAAAACGGAGCAAATATTATTGGATATTGCCAAACTGGTATTTCTCAAACTAAATCGATTTTAAAACCCCAAGCTGATGGACGAGAAGAGATCATCGAAAAACGAGAAGCCACCATTTAATACTTACATTAAATATTCAGGTTTAGGATTTCAAATGATTGGGATTATTGCAGTATTTACGTTTGCTGGTTATAAAATTGATGCATGGCAGCATAATCAAACACCTTATTATAC
>JBKJLB010000010.1:0-5821 GCA_046597075.1 Pelobium sp. | reverse complement strand
AATTCTTTTGTCTTGTGCCAATGCGGTACTAGCCAACATTACACAAAGCAATAAAATGCTTAGTAATTTTTGTTTCATGTGTGTTTTTGTTTTGGTTAAAAGGTTAATTATATGGCCGAAAGATGAATTTATTATGAAGATTTTCTTAATAAAAAATAAAAAAGACAATTTGACTGAAAAAAGTTGTATGAAAAATTTTATAAAACTTTAAGTCCGCTTTTAGATAAAGAATATAAATAGTTTAGTTTAAACCCTTTTAAATAAAATTTGGAGACTTCGGATAAGATTATTGATATAAATTTTATCCTCATGAATGGTAATTTGAATGCGCTTTTTGATTGCTAAAACTATAAGTACCAATCTTGATACAATAAGTTTAAACACTTATTTCTAAAAGTCAAGATTAATCACCTCTCCTTAATATTTAAAGAATTGAAAAATTGGTCTTTTGAAATAAGAGAAGAAAAGCTCTTAATATTATATTTAATCGTGAATTGATTTTTGGGAATGAGTTTGATTCAAAAAAATATTATTTACAATCTCTGAACCATCATAAAAAATGAGACTTCATTTTATTACAGCTGCTTTTATGCAGAAGCCTATTGATTAGCTTTCTTAAATAACTAGAATCCTTTGGGGTCCACCTAACCTATTCATTCCCGTTTCTTCTCATATTAAATTATTTTTTTGTCAACTTATTTAAAGAAGATATAATCTTTGCAAATGAAAACACCACAAAGTGTTTATAAACAATTATCCCCGATTCTTAGAAATCAGGGATAATTGTAAATCAATTTTTTTATAAAAGCCTATACTCTTTTTATGGATTTTGTTGTCCTGTTAAACTTTTATTAGCTTCTATTTCAGCTCTAGGAATTAAGAACTGCCAACTTGGATCACCAGCAGCAACTGACACAGTACCTGATGACGTTAAAGGAACAAAATTAGGAAATGCTGCAGAAGTTCTATTTAAAGGCAAATTGAGTCTTTTTAAATCCAACCATCTAAATCCTTCACCCCACAATTCTACCCTTCTATTTAATAGAATTTCATTAATTAAATTCTGTCCTGTATTTGTTGAAATTACAGCATTTGGATCTCTTCTAGTTACCAAACTAAATAAAGTAGTTCTTGCATTTACTTCTCCTCCTGTTGTATTTGCGTATGCTTCAGCTAATATTAAGTACAATTCGGCTGATCTCATTAGTGAAACATCACCCAAAGTAGGTTGCCCGACTACTTTAACAGAGAATTTTCTACTCATAAATGGCGCTCTTTGAAAAGTTGAAAGAGGCAACGGGAAATTAGTAGCAGTTGGAGTTGGTTCCCACATCTTCTTTCTAACATCGGTAGAAGATATTTGGTTATAGGTAACAGAGTTAATTCTTTTTGGATTCCCTCTCATATAAGTTGTATTTGCATTGTATGCTATCTGTGAGAAAAAAGAACCAAATGTATCTGCCTGATCTGCCGCTGGTATAGATGCCCACATAAATTCGCTTAAAGATGGTGCATCATTAAAACCAGTTTGATATGCTGCAGCAGTCATTAAAGGAAATAAATTAGAATCTATAACTTCTTTTGCAAATTTAATAGCATTAGGATAATCTTGCATAGTTAATGCGACCCTTGCTCTTAAACCTTTGGTAACTGAAACATTAATATGGCTTTTATTAACCCTTGTAGAGATGTTTAATGCAATTGCAGCATCTAAATCTTTATTAATTTGAGCATAGACCTCTTCTACAGTAGCTCTAGGCTTGTTGGTATCTGAAGAAGATATTAATAATGGAACACCTAGTTGAGCATTTGGCTTAGTAGTAGCATCATATCTTTTACCAAACATTTGCACTAAATAGAAATGACCATAAGCTCTTAAAGTTAAAGCTTCTGCTTTTATTCTTTTTTTATCATCATCACTACCAGTTGTTCCGTCTATATTATCAATAATAAAATTTGCATTACCAATAACTCTATAATAAAGCCTGTAGGAATAACTAACTAATGCGCTGTTATCTGATCTATGTGAAAGCCAAGATCCCGCCTCGTTAGAATACCACGCAGAAGTAGCCTGTCCAATATCATCTCCCATAAAATCAAGATTTAGGAAAATACCACCAACACCTGGTTGGTTTTGATTACCATATCTTTGGAATAGATATCTATAAATTCCATTTAAAGAAGTATTTGCATTACTAGTTGTTGTAAAAACTGCAGAATTATCAACTTGGTCTGTTGGGGCAGTTTCTAAATAATCCTTTTTACAAGATACAAATGAAAGGAATAAAATTCCTGTCATTGTTATTAATATTTTATTTCTCATCATTTTATTTTTATAAATTAACACTTAAGCCAAATGTAACCGTACGACTTGGAGTATAGGTTGTGCTGTTAACACCGTTAAAAGATTCAGATGGATTTAATCCTCTACGTCTTGAATATAGTCCCAGATTTTCTCCGGTCGCAAATACCCTAACGTTACTTAAATCTAATTTAGAGATATATTTCTTTGGTAATCTATAAGAAAGATTTACGTTACTAAAAGTAAAGTAAGAAGCATCTATTAGCCATCTTGTTGATTGTGCAGTAAATAAAGAAGTACTGCTTACATCTAATCTTGGAAATGGAGATGATGTGTTTGTCTCTGTCCAAGCATTTAAAGCATCTTGATGTAAAGATCCTCCAAAAGTAACCCCCATTAAACCAGCGTAAATACCATCGTAAAATTTACCTCCAATTTGATAATTAACCAAAAAAGATAACTGTAGGTTTTTATAAGTAAAAGTATTAGTTACAGCGCCAAACAAATCAGGAATTGAAGATCCAGAATAGTCAAATCTTGCGTTGTTAAAATCTGTCGTAAAAGTTTGACCATCAATAGTTCTAAGATTCGTGGTTGCTGTTGCCGTTGGAAAATATAATGCAGCCCCATCAGTTTTATCTACTCCTGCATATTGGCGTAAGTAAAACTGATAGATATCTTGTCCAACTTCTAATCTTTTAGTTCCTTGGGTGATAAATGGTGTTTCATCTGGTAACTTTGTAATTTTATTTTTCACTACAGATGAATTGGTTAAAATATTCCAAGTAAAGTCTTTTTTACGAACGATATCGCCACCCAATTGAAGTTCAATACCTTTATTAACCATGGTTCCAATATTTCTTCTAATTGAAGTTACAGGGTTAGATAATGGCTGAGGAACTGAGAATAACAAATCTTTTGACCCTCTATTAAACACCTCTAATTCACCTGTTAATCTTCCTTTAAACATAGAGAACGCAGTACCAATGTTTAAGGTGTTAATAGTTTCCCACTTTAAATCTGGTGTAGCAGCACTAGATAATAAGATACCTGGTTCAGCACCATTATTGAAACCTAAATCATAAAATGCTTGATAATTATAGTAAGAATCTAAAGCATCATTACCCACTTCACCAAAAGAAACTTTTAATCTAAGGTCATCAATCCAAGTTGCTTTCTTTAAAAAGTTTTCTTTTGAAATTGACCAAGATCCACCGAAGGAATAGAATGTTCCGTATCTAGCAGATTTTGAGAATCGTGATGAACCATCTCTTCTTAATGAAGCATCAACAAAGTATTTTTCATCTAAATTATAAGAAGCTTTACTGAAATAAGATTCTACACGATAAGTATCTTTAGATCCACCTGATGTTTGTGGCGTTACAAAATTTGCAAAATTTGTATTACCCGCCAAAATCTGGTTTACCTTTCTAGCATTGTTGGTTCTAAAATCTAAATCATAATTTTCGTGACCTGCTATAAAACTAATTGCATTTCTGCCAAAAGTTTTATTGTATGATAATACTTGATTAAAAGTGTAAGACGTTGTTAACGAGTTATCTACTGAAGATGCTCCATTTAAACCTGCACCGTCACCAACAATAGCGTTTTGGAAAACATTTCCATTAACTTGTCTTAAATCTATGTTAACACTAGGTCTAAATGTAAAATCCTTTAAAAACTTAACTTCTGCATAAGTTCTAGCATTAACTGCAACTCTTTTATTAAAAACTTCATTTAATAACGTTTCGTAAACAACGTGTCTACCTGGGCTTGCATTACCTGGTCTATTCACGGCTCCTGGATGTTGACCGTAATCAAAAAACTGCTCTCCAGTTGGTGTTAATATAGGCTGGCCAGCTGCATCATAAGCTTTAACAGGATAAATAGGTCCAATATTTCTTGCAAACTGGAAAATATTAATAAAGCTGTTAGCATTACCTGTTGCGGCATCTTGTGCTGTGTTAGAATTTGAAAGATTACCAGCTAAATTAAGACCTGTTTTCAACCATTTCTTAACTTGGGTATTCACATTCATTCTGGCATTAAATCTTTTAAAATCCGACTTTTGTATAAAACCCTTATCCTCTAAATAGCCTAATGATACAAAGAAATCAGATTTGCCGTTATTTCCACTGAAACTTAAATCAGCATTGGTTCTATCACCACGTCTTTGAATAGGTGCATACCAGTCAAAATCGTTATAAAGTAATGATGCATTTGGATTTAGTTTCCCGTCAGCACCAACTACCTGATTACCTGGAACATTAAAAGGATTATACACTAAACTAATTGGAGTTTGATTGGAAGCTTGAGTTGCTGCAGCAGCAGGTGAAATACCAGTCCCAGTTCTAGGATAAACTAAACTGTTTCTAACTGCTTGCCATATCGCAGGATAATAATCCAAAGTTCCAACTCTATCGTACTCAGGAACTCCTCTCTCTGAAAAACCTCTGGTTAAATTTGCGTTTATTTTAGTTTCACCAATTTTACCTTTTTTAGTGGTAATTAAAATAACACCATTTGCTCCTCTTGCTCCATAAAGCGCTGAGGATGATGCATCCTTTAATAAGGATACACTTTCAATATCACTTGGATTAATATCACCAATGTTACCATCGTAAACAGAACCATCTAATACATATAAAGGAGCGTTTGAAGCAGAAATTGAACCGAAACCTCTAATTCTCACTGCAGAACTTGTTCCTGGCTGCCCATTTGTTCCGCCTACTTGGATACCAGGTGCCACACCCTGTAAGATATTTGAAATATTTGTAACAACTCTGTTTTCAATAGCAGATGCATTTAAAGTTGCCACAGAACCAGTAATGGATTCTTTCTTTTGGCTACCATAGGCTACAACTACCACTTCAGAAAGTTGTTTGTTATCCGCCTCTAATGAAACATTCAATGTGTTTGTAGCTCCGATCGTTAATGTCCTAGCAGAAAATCCAATATAGGAGAACATCAATTGATTTGACCCATTGGGTAAAATAATTGTATATCTACCATCCACAGAAGTTTGAGTGCTAATTTTTGTGCCTTTAACTTCAATACTAACTCCTGGTAATGGAGATCCATCGTCTTTGGCGGTCACTGTTCCAGAGACTGTTCTATCTTGTGCAGAAGCCGCGAGTGCGCCTAGGAAAAACAAGAATAGAAAGAAACTTTGTAAAATTCTTTTCATAATCATAATTAAGTTTTGGTTAAAAAGATAATTGTATCAAAAAAAAATGAAACTACACTGAATATTTGCCTAGTGAGAAATGAAATAATGGTTAATTTACGTAGGTCAATACCGAAAAATTACGGTGGAAACTTTTTGCTTTTTTATAAGAAAATATAAAAAACTTGATTTATGCTGTTTTTAATGCTGTTTTTTAAAAATAAAGTAGGATAGTAGGTCTAAATTTTTACTCCTAAAAATAGCGTTTTGAAGTATCTTTTACCTGCCCAAACTTAAGTACCAATCTTGATACACTAAGTCTAAACACTTATTTTATAAGTCGGGATTCATCG
>JBKJLB010000079.1:0-2789 GCA_046597075.1 Pelobium sp. | reverse complement strand
GATTGCTTGCACTCCACCAGATAATCCAGTTCCAAACCTACTTGTAGATACTCCTGCGCCTCCAGTATTTGCAATGTAATCTAGTTTAAACTTTGATCTAAATGGAGTTGATTTAATAGAATCTAAAGGTAAATCATCATATGCTAAAAAGTTTTCTAAATTTTTATTAACCACATTTACACCAACTGATTTGGGAGGAGGCAATATGGCTGCGGTAAGATCTATCGACTCAGGATCTACTTGTTTAGCTTTAAATTCAGAAGTTTTAGCGTTGTATAATGTGTATTTTTGAGAGCGATAATAGGAGTAGATGACATCATCCTCTTTTGATATGGACATCGCTGGTGAATTTTCAGTAATACCGCTTATTCCAGTAAAATAATCTGTTAATTGGTTTACCTGACCACTTTTTAGATTGTACCTATACATGTTTCTAAATCCATCTTTATTTGATAGAAAATATATTTCAGTATCTTTTGAAGCAAATAAAGGATTGAAATTATTAGCTCCCGGAAAAATGTTTAGCTCTTTTATTGATTTTGAACTTAAATCCATAACTGCCATACCCATAGGAATAGCAGCGGTAATGTCTTCGTTTATAATACTTGCTCTATCTGTAGAAAAAACAATTTTCTTTCCATCAGCAGAATAAGAAGGTTGATAATCCGTGTACTTATCATTGGTAAGTTGGGTAAGATCACCGGTATTAAGATTGTAGCTAAAAATATCACTCTGACCAAATTTTAAACCTGAAAAAGCAATATTTTCACCATCAGACGACCAGTTTAAATTTCCAAACTGTTCAACATCACCCATTCCCTTTTCTAAAATAGTTTTTCCGTTATCGATATCAACAATCAACATCTTGTTTCGTCCCTCACTAAAAACACTGTAAGCAAATTGTCTACTGTCTGGTGACCAAGCACCTGAAGACTCAATAAAATTGAAATTATCTATATGGCTATTTTTTATTTGAGAGGACAATTTCTTTATCGTACGACCTGTAGATGCATCTGCTAAATAAAGATCTATTGAAAATAAATCTCTTTCTGATAGATAAGCTAAATATCTTCCATCAGGGCTTATTGATGGTGCCACATTCATCTCCCCACCATTAGTTACATCTACTATTTTTGTACCTATTGGGGTTTGAGTAGTGTCTTTCAAATAAGGTAAGTAGGCATTTTCTAATGAACTTTTCCATAAACTAGATAATGTTCTGTCATCGTAACCAAATTGCCTTCTAATAGCCATTTCATAGCCATATTTTGCGGTTGACTTAAAGAAAGGGAAAATAGTAGTATCACCATATGTTGATCCTATGAACGCCCAAAATGCCTGTCCGTAACGATAGGGAAAATATTTTCCGTTTGTTGTTAGGTCATTTAATGTAGGGATGTCTTTGTTTAAAACAGCATCTCTCATCCACATTGCTGTATTGGCATCTACTTTACCTAAAGATAAATATTCAGCCATCCCTTCAATCATCCACAATGGAAGATTTCCTATATTTTCTAGTTGAGTCGAGTCTCCCTCAATTAAAGAATGATATTGAAATGCGTGAACAAGCTCGTGACCTAAAACATGGCGAGTTTGAGAGTTAATTTCCTGTAACGGCATAACAACTCTATTCTTTAAACCTTCAGTAACACCTCCGGTTCCTACGCCAATTTCACCATCAATTGCAGTAGTTTGTTGAAACTCTGGCGAGTTACCATACAATATTATTGGGTTAGCTTTTTTAAAGGTGTCTCTAAATACCTGCTGATGCAATGTGTACCATGCTTCAGCTTCTTTAGCGAAGTTTTTAATTAAACTATCATTTTTAGTATAATAGTAAAGGTCGAAATGTGGTGTTTCGTAAACTTTAAACTTTAAATTCTTGTAACGGACCTTGTTTTGACCAAAATATTGGGCTTTAACACTAATTGAAGCAGTAACTAAAATAAAAAGCAATAAAAAGGCTTTTATCAGACAAAGTAAGGGAGCTTTATTTTTCATATACTAAAAATTGTAATAATCATAAATACGAAATTATTATAAAATGATTTTTAAAAAAATCAACATTGACATTTAAATTATATCTCTTTTAACAAGTTAGTTAATTATTCTTCTTGTTTTGACGTTTTATTTTACGTTCTTCTTGTTTGGTTAACTGTTCACTTTGAGGATTTGTTTCATTTTGTTTTGCTGGCGATGCTGGTTGTGTAGGATTAGACTTTTCCTTTTTTATTGGATTAGATTCTATATTTGTTTTTATTTCATTTTCTAATTCCTCTGTTTTTATATCTTCAATTGGCATATCTAATGAATCTATACTTAAGCTATCTCGGTTTACTGTGTCTATTATAATTCTCGGAGAAGGACAATTATAGGTTCTTGTAATTTCAACATCTGGTTTAGGGAATGGACCTTCAGTAATACCTGTTGAAGGGTCTTTATAAACCTTTTCCATAAATTTAGCAAAGATGGGAAGCGCAGTTCTAGAACCTTCACCAGTCTCTGAACTATTAAAATGAATGCTTCTATCGTCAGCTCCAACCCAAACTCCTGTTATTAAATCCTTTGTTAGTCCCATATACCATCCATCTACATAATCCGAAGAAGTACCCGTTTTACCCCCAATTTGATTATTTTTTTTCCATAAATCCCATTCCCAAAGTGCTTGAGAGGTTCCGCCGGGCTCTTCCATACCTCCTCTAAACATGTATAACATTAACCAAGCTATTTCTTTACTTAAAACTTGTTCCTGTTTTGATTTGAATTCTTCAATCAAATTTCCATCCTGA
>JBKJLB010000075.1:0-4192 GCA_046597075.1 Pelobium sp. | reverse complement strand
CAAAAAGTTGGTACCCGCGTCTATCCCTTACATATTTAAAAAATCTAAACTAAATTACCTTAATCCATTTCCCATCACCTTTTTCTTTCAGCTCTCCAAAGCAAATACAGCTCTCATCAAGAATTTCATTATCTTTTAACAAAGCTTCAAATTCTACTGCAAACTCAGGTTCAACAGCTACCAATAAACCTCCGCTTGTTTGTGGATCGGCAAGGATTTGTTTTTGTCTTTCGGTAATTTCTCCAATTTTATGTCCATAACTATCCCAATTTCTGTTAGTACCACCAGGGATAGATTTTTGATTTAAATACTCGTCAATCACGGTTAATTTCGGGACTTTAGAAAAATCAATTTCTGCTTGTAAATTGCTGCCTTCACACATTTCAGAAAGGTGTCCTAACAAACCGAAACCTGTTACATCGGTCATTGCTTTTACATAATCTAATTTACCTATAACTTCACCAATCTTATTTAGCTTCGACATCGATTTTGGAGCAATATCAGCATGTTCTGCTTTTAAAATACCTTTCTTTTGGGCGGTGGTTAAAATACCCACACCCAAAGCTTTGGTTAAATAAAGTTTACATCCAGCTACAGCGGTAGAATTTTGCTTCAAGTTTTTGATATCCACTATTCCGTTTACTGCTAAACCGAAAACAGGTTCAGGGCAATCAATGCTATGGCCACCAGCAAGTGTAATTCCAGCTTCTGCACAAATAGAACGAGCGCCTTCTAAAACTTTCTGTGCCACTTCTGGAGCTAATTTATCAATTGGCCAACCTAAAATAGCGATGGCTAAAACGGGCTTACCTCCCATTGCGTACACATCAGAGATGGCATTTGCTGACGCTATTCGTCCAAAATCAAAAGCATCATCTACAATAGGCATAAAGAAATCGGTGGTAGAAATTAGGGCCATTCCGTTACCCAAATCGTATGCCGCAGCATCATCACGAGTATCGTTACCTACCAATAGGTTTTTATCCGCTTCGTATTTGATTCCGCTATGTAATATTTTATCTAAAACAGCTGGCGAAATTTTACATCCGCAACCAGCCCCGTGAGAGTATTGAGTTAATTTTATGTCTTCCATTTTTACCTATTTTTTGATGTTGCTATAACCACTTTAGGTTGAATTTGATTTGCGAAATTCAAAATAGCTTTTGCATTTTCTTGTGGATTAATTTGATTTAATGCTAACGAGTAAATCATATCATGATTTCTGTTATTGATACCTTTCGCATAGGTTTTATCATAATAAACCAAAACCTGCTTAATAAAATCTTTCATCCTGCCTTCATCTATCGCTTGGAGGGTAAGTTTGGTTTCTAAAGGCCCTAAGCGCTTAGCAATTCTTAAAACAGATTCCTTTAAAAAATCTTTATCTAAATTCCCATAATCACCGTTCAAAAATTCTATTCTTTCTTCCTTTGGAATATCTATTCTAATTACAGGAGCATTTCGCATTTGAACCCAAATAGGTTTCGGAATCACCCTTCTACCAATGGTCACACTTTCATCCTCTAACCAAATTCTTTTAGATACATCCATGACTAAAAGTTCTGATCCAAAAAGATTTTCAAATTGTTCTTGAGACGGTTGTTCCAGTTTTCCCATGGAGCCAAAGGATGAACCTTGATGTTGCGCTAAATCTTCCAAATTAATCACTTGCTCTCCTAATGCTTTCAACTCTTGTAAAATTTTAGTTTTTGCAGAGCCTGTACTTCCACTTAAAATTACAAAAGGATATTCTTTTGGAAAAGCATCAATTCCTGATCTTCTGAAAGATTTATAACCACCCTTTAATGTGCCAACTTCAAAACCGTATAAATCAAAAGCCCATGCCATAGCCCCACTTCGCATTCCGCCTCGCCAGCAATGAACCAATATTTTTTTATCAGGAGCTAGTTCTTCTGCTTTGCGAATAAATTCTACCCATTTAGGACCTGTTAATTCGAAACCTAAAAGTATAGCAGGTTGTCTGCCTTGCTGCTTATAAGTTGTCCCAACAATCACTCTTTCCTCGTTGGTGAAAATTGGTATGTTGACAGCGCCCGGAATATGCCCTTGTGCAAATTCTAAAGGGGTGCGCACATCAACTACAATTGTTGATTTCGCTTTTTCTAAAAAATCAGGAAGGGAATATTGTTTAACCATGATATTAAAATCCTTATTTGCGGGTTGGATTTCTTTTGGTGTGGAAGATGGAGGATACATAAATTGTTTTTGTGCTTTCCTCAATTCTAAATAAAATTAAATAAGGAAATTTTTTTAATACAACTTCCCTCTGTTTTTTGGTTTTAAGAGGATAATGAAATGGGTTAATTATAATTAATGAGATAAAATGATAAACTTCCTTTCTAAATTTTTCTCCTAAACCTTTTACTTTTTCTTCATAATAATCATAAGCATTAATAAATTCATTTTTAGCTTTAGGCGTTAATTGAAAATAATATTTCATTTCACGCAGAAACCTGTTTTCTACTTTTTATTTCTTCATTAAGCTCTTCTAAAGTAAAGCCTTTTTCTTTTCCATCAATGCAATTTTGCACTCTTTCATCCAATTCTGTTACAAACTCTTTATCCTCCCACCAATTATATTTTTCTTCAATATCACTTTCCAACAAAGTAAAAATGGCCTTGATTTTTTTATCGTCGGCGGTTTCAATGTACTCTTGAAGTTTTTTTCTGATTGCTATTGTAGTCATGGCGATCGATTTTAATCAAATATAACTATTTCAACTGATACAAATAACGCTGAACGGCATTCTCTAAACCCAAATATAATGCATCACAAATCAAAGCATGTCCAATACTAACTTCTAGCAAACCTGGAATATGTTGTGCAAAATATTGCAGATTATGCAAATCCAAATCGTGTCCAGCATTAATTCCAATCCCTAATTCATTGGCCTTATGAGCTGCATTAATGTATGGAATTATGGCTTTTTCTCTGTTGTTCTCAAACTGCTTTGCGTACGCTTCGGTGTAAAGCTCAATTCTATCTGTCCCGGTAGTTATTGCGGCTTCTACCATCTCAACATTGGGATCAACAAAAATGGAAACTCTTATTCCTTTTTCTTTAAATACCCCAATAATATCTTGTAAGTAATTTTGATGTTTAATGGTATCCCAACCATGGTTAGAAGTGATTTGCCCTAAAACGTCAGGAACTAAAGTCACCTGAGCAGGTTGGTTGTCTAAAACCAATTTTACAAACTTTTCTTCTTGGCAATTACCTTCTATATTGAATTCGGTTTTGATTTTAGCTTTTAAATCAAAAACATCTTGGTAACGAATATGGCGTTCATCCGGACGAGGATGTACCGTGATGCCTTGCGCACCGAAGCGTTCGCAATCTAAAGCTGTTTTTACAAGATTTGGATTGTCGCCACCTCGAGAATTTCGGAGTGTGGCAATTTTATTGATGTTGACGGATAATTTTGCTTGAGACATATACAAATATAGAAATGCTCAAGCTTTAATTTAGTTTTGCTTTGGTGTATTTTTATCGTCAATTAATTCAAAACTTTTTGCTTTAAATCTTCCATCAACAATTTCTCCCTCCACTTTAGCTTTACTGATGGCATTGCAAAAACCGTCATCATCATGTGCATCACCATGATCGTCGATATCACTTCCATCAACAAAATAAGATTTGCCCTTAATTCTTACAGCCAAATCGCAGCCTTTTTGGGTTTTTAAACCAAAATTACATTGTCCACAAGAAGCTTCAACAATCTGATCAATCTTATTTGATTTGAGTTGCGTTTGAGCTACAACCTGTGACTTTGGTTTTTCTTGTCCGCAAGAAAAGAATACAAAAGTTGCGAATAGGAAGATGAAAACCTTTAAAAAACTTTTTCTTGATTTCATAACCTAAAGATGAGCAATTAAATTGATTGTTATGCCGTTGCTACCAATTTACTGGTGCTTCTGTAAACATATTCATTAAAGATGTGTCTTCTAGCAAATCTTCCTCGAGAATCGGCATTTACTAATTTTACATAAATTGCTTTTGGAACGTCGAAATACTCGTAGGTATTCCCATCATAAAAATCTACAGTTAATATCTGAGATTTAAATTCGAAATCTTGAATATTTGAATTGGTAATGGTTTCTGAATAGGAGGCTAAATTTTGCTCACGTGTTTCGGGAGCTATGCTTACCAAGAAATGATAAGCTTCTATCA
>JBKJLB010000026.1:0-2947 GCA_046597075.1 Pelobium sp. | reverse complement strand
GGTTAATTACTTGGATTCGGTCGAAAAATCAGGAGATAAAACCAATGTTTTACAAGATATTGCAACAGAGCTTCAGCAGGCTAACACACCACTAAATAAAAGAGTACAACCACAAACAATAGACTCTTTGTTAGCTTTAGAATTAGCCAATCATGGTATAAATCTTAATTATAACTATAAAATTAGCACTAACCGAGAGGATTCTGTGATTTTTAGTACAGCATCCATAAACAATCAGGCATTTATTCCAGCCAATACTTATCAAACCACCTTATTTGGTAAAGATATTGTAAGAGACGCGGGCCTACTCACCATAACTTTTCCAGAAAAGAACAACCTCATTATTAGTAATATGGGGAGTATTCTTTTTTCATCAGCAGGTTTATTGCTGATTTTGGCAGGAAGTTTTGGATATACTATTCTTTCTATCTTGAAACAGAAGAAAGTATCGGAAATGAAAACAGATTTCATCAACAACATGACCCACGAGTTTAAAACCCCGGTGGCAACCATCATGATTGCTAGTGAAGCTTTAAAAGACCCTGAGATTAACGATAATAAAGCCCGTGTTAACAAACTTGCTAGCATCATTTACGATGAGAATATCCGACTAGGAAATCATATCGAAAGGGTTTTGAATATTGCTAAAATTGAGAAAGAAGATTTAAAATTAGAGTGTCAAGAGATTGATGTGAACGACCTAATTTCTACAGTAATTGATAGCATGAGCTTACAACTACAAAAGAAAGATGCAATTTTGAACCTAAGTTTAGCAGCCAAAAACACCAAGATGATTGCTGATGAATTACACCTTTCAAACGTGATTTTTAATTTGGTAGATAATGCCAATAAGTACAGTAAAGACCAACCCGAAATTTCAATAGCTACCGAAAACCAAGGGAATCAAATCATCATAAAAGTAGCTGACAACGGAATTGGGATGGGTAGGGATCAACAAAAGAAAATATTCGAACAGTTTTACCGTATTTCAACAGGTAATTTACATGATGTAAAAGGCTTTGGTTTGGGATTAAGCTACGTAAGCAACATGGTAAAAAGAATGAATGGCAGCATTAGTGTAAAAAGTGAAAAAGATAAAGGCTCTGAATTCGAAATCAGATTTCCGTTAACTTAGCAGCAAACATCAATCATGAATCCTAAAAAAATATTATTAGTAGAAGACGATCCGAATCTTGGGATGTTATTAGAAGATTACCTTTCACTAAAAGGAAAATTCGACATTAAACTTTGCGTAGATGGCGAAGAAGGTTTAAAAGCTTTTACTCAGGATGAATTTGATATTTGTATTTTAGATGTGATGATGCCTAAAAAAGATGGTTTTACTTTAGCAAAGGATATCAGAAAAATTAACGCCACCATTCCTATCATTTTTGCTACCGCAAAAGGAATGATGGAAGATAAAACAGAGGCCTACTCTTTAGGCGGAGATGATTATATCACCAAACCTTTTAGAATTGAGGAGTTACTATTGCGCATTAACGCTTTGTTAAAAAGAGTGACAATGCAAGATCAAGAACCCGAACAAAAACCCACAAAATTTAGCATTGGTGATTATCAGTTTGATTATCAAACCCAAATCATCAGTAAAAACGACAACCAACAAAAAGTAAGTACCAAAGAAGCAGAATTGCTACGTTTACTTTGCTTAAAAATGAACGATGTGTTAACCCGTGAAGAAGCCTTACTCCAAATTTGGCATGATGACAATTATTTCAATGGCCGAAGCATGGATGTTTTCTTAAGTAAGCTGAGAAAATACCTTCGTGATGATTCAAAAGTCGAAATTATCAACGTTCATGGCAAGGGATATAAATTGCTAGTGAATTAGTTTGATATAGTTATATTTAAGGAAATAAAACCTGATGAAATTTCCTTCGATTAATCAACTCATTGTTTCTTTAAAGAAAGTCTTACTAAGATTTCCTATTCCCATTATCTACGCTTTAATAGCTACCATTTCTGGTTTTGTGCTCAGTTATTATTTAGAAGATGTATCGGTCGAAAAATTTTTAGTCAAGGGAATTTATTTAGGAAATTTCGGATTGGCCCTGTCGCTAGCGTTATGTTTCTACAAAGAAAGTAAGGGGCTTAAAACTATGCTTTTCTTTTTAGGGAATTTATTCATATTTCTAATTTTACTACTCATATTTTTCACTATTGATACTTATAATTTTAAGTCTGATATTATTTTACTGCTGATTTTGGGATTTGCTTTTCATTTGTTAGTGGCTTTTTCGGCATTTCATACAAAAGAGGATAATAACGGTTTTTGGCAAATTAATAAAACATTATTCTTGCAATTTGCAACCTCTGTATTATTTAGCGCTGTGTTATTTATTGGCTTAAGTGTGGCGTTATTAAGTATTCAAACGCTATTTGATATCAATTGGGATGGTAAAGTTTATTTTAGATTATGGATAATTATTGCAGGATTATTTAACACCATTTTCTTTTTAGCAAGCATTCATCAGCCTTTAAACCGGTTAAATGAAGACACATCTTACCCAAAGGGATTAAAAGTTTTCACACAGTATGTATTGATTCCGTTAGCCAGTGTTTACCTCGCAATTTTATTAGCCTATGAGTTAAAAATCATTTTTCAATGGAGTTTACCCAACAGCTCAGTAGCTATTTTAATATTAGGATATGCCGTTTTTGGAATACTTTCCATTTTGCTTGTTCACCCTTTAAGAAATCAAGAGGGCAATAAATGGATACAACTTTTTAGCAAAAGCTTTTATTTATTGATGTTGCCACTGTTACTACTTTTAGCCGTTTCTATCATTAAAAGAGTAAGTGATTATGGCATTACAGAAAGTAGATATTTAATAATTGTACTAGCTATATGGTTAACATTTATTACTATTTATTTTTTGATAAAAGGGAGGGAGCAAATAAGAGTGATTCCCATCAGTTTGTTCTTTTT
>JBKJLB010000404.1:0-3745 GCA_046597075.1 Pelobium sp. | reverse complement strand
ATAATGGTTACGCCTGTTTTCCAGTTTTCTTGACGTCCAGCTAATCCCGAATTTTTAGTAATATCTTCAAAAGTAAGTCCACCCTTATTAAGATATAATTGATTTTCTCCTTGATTTGAAACAAAAAATAAGTCCTGCAAGCCATCATTATTAAAATCAGCAGCTGCAACACCTGCACCATTGTAGAAATACAGATAGTCAAGAATATTTAAAGTATCTGTTTCTGTAATTTTATTGTTGAAAAATACCTTAGTATCACTAGAATCTAGCTTGGTAAATATTTGGGTTAAAGACGACGTTTTATTAGACTGACAAGCACAAAAAATACCAATCAATATCCATAAAAAGTGTATTCTTTGTTTCATAGTATTAATATTTTATGATTATATGGTCTATTTATTGAATCTAAATCCTAAGACCGTATCATTATTACGTCCAAATAAATAAGTTTTTTGGTTAGGTGTTCTTTGGATTGAGATTGCAGATCTTACTTGACCAGAAATCATTATCCCGCTAATTTTGTTTGGGATAAAATTAAATTTGCCCTTTTTATATTGATAAATCACACCATAATTTGCATCTAGCCTTCCTACTTCAGGTTTAAAATCCCATGAGTTTCCAGTAAGGATTAGTTGTTTACTACCTTCTATATCATCAACCAAAATACTATTTACACTAGAAAGCTGAGCTTGATAAGGAAATGCGGTCCAACTAAAATTATTATTCCCTTTGTTAATGAATACACCAGAACTTAATACATTGATTTCATGCACTTCGGCATCCTTTGTCATTTCGCTAGTTAAAACATCTTCTGTTGATTTTCCAGCATAATCTTCATACCTCAAAAATCTTTTCTTAAGGATAGGTAGTTGCATCAACATATCTTGTTTTAAGTGAAAAACATAAGCTATATGATCAGATTTAAAAAGAGTAGTGATACATTCTTTAGTCCCATTTTCATCAAAATCTTTTACATAAATTTTCATAGGTTCTTTTTCTGTAGCTCTAAATTTTGAATTTAAACCTAGGTTACCGGCAATAATGTCCAGTTTCCCATCTCCATCTAAATCATTTACTGCAACACTGCTCCACCATCCTTTATAGTTTGCTAAGGCCGTATTTGGAGTGAATTTTCCTTTTTCATTATTAAAAATATTTATGCCCATCCAATTACCTACAACAATTAGGTCATCATATCCATTTCCATCCAAATCTGCCCATTTGGCATCCGTAACCATCCCCATTTGTTTTTGCTTACCTAATACGGCATCAGAAACATCTTTGAAGTTTCCTTTACCATCATTTTGGAAAACATAAGAATTTGGTGAGCTACCATAGCTGCCAACTACACTTCTACCCCCAATAAATAAATCTAAATCTCCATCATGGTCAAAATCAGAGCTGATGAGCACCGAAGCGTTAACCTCTACTTTTATATTTTTAATCTTATTCCAAGTAAACTGTCCTTTTCCATTATTTTCATAAAATTTTGGATAAAGCACTTTTGTGCCTATTAATTCCTGATTACCACCATAACTGATAATTAAATCTTGATCACCATCGCCATCAAAATCTCCGAATGCTGCACCGGCACATTCTAAATAATTTTGATGCTTAAAATCCTCAGGAATATACTTTAAAAACCGACCGTCTTTTTGTTGGGTATAAATAGCTGCATTAAAACCCTTAGAGCTACTCATATAAAAATCTTCGAGACTATCATTATTGATATCTCCTTTTACCATATATGGATTTTGATGAGATAGCATTTGCAACATCAATCTTTCTTGATCAAAATCAACAAAATCATCCTCATCATGCTTAGGGATTGAAGTAAACAAACTTTTTGTTACGTCAGAGAACATTTGCTTAGCGGGCGCTTGATTATAGTTATACCTATTTCCAGAATTTTTTATATTTAGTGTATAGGTGCTATCTGTACTTAAATTTTTTATCGTTTGATAGCTGGCATTTGGCCAGATAACTTGCAAAGAATCAATTTGTTGATGATGCCCAACACCTAAAGTTAAAATATTTGGAGCAGTACTACTTTGAAAACCATGAACGGGTTGATGATAATATATTTCTGACGAATCTTGGTGAAATATCTTTATGGTACTCCCAACTCCTAACGGATTTAAACCGTCTCCTTTGAGCTTTATACCTAAGTAATGATTATTATTCATGTCGTTTGAATTATTTTGATAAACAAACAACGGCATATTAACATTATTCACCACTAAATCATTGTCACCATCATTATCCAAATCTCCGTAGGCAGCCCCATTACTAAAAGAAGCCTTATCTAAACCCAATTTTTCAGCCTGATTAGTAAAAGTTAAATTTTTGTTATTGATGAAAGCATAGTTTTTTAAAGGTGTAGAATTCATCTTATCAGTAAATTCCTTGTAATCAAATTTCTTTCCTTTTGCCACTTTAGACATATTCTCTTTACTAGACAAAAATTCGATATAATCTTGATTGGTTAAATCTCTATAAATCCCATTTGATACGAAAATATCCTTCCAGCCATCATTATCAAAATCCAAAAACAAAGCACCCCAACTCCAATCGGTAGCAGCAACTCCTGAATAAAAAGCAACTTCAGAAAAGGTATTATCACCGTTATTCAGCTGCAAACAATTTTGCATATACTGATTGTAATACCCATCATTTTGTTTAGACTGATTTACATCATAAGTCTCAAAAAGTGTCATAGTTTTTAGGCGATAATCCCCTTCAGGAAGCATTTCAGTAGTAAATAGATCGTATTTTCCATCGTTATTAATATCTCCAACATCAGAGCCCATAGAAGCCAAGCTCACATGTCCCATTCTAGACTGAATTTCTTCTTTGAAAGCGCCATTTTTTTGATTAATGTAGAGGTAGTCTCTCTCAAAAAAGTCGTTAGATACATAAATATCAGGATAGCCATCTTGATTAATGTCACTAACAGAAACGCCCAATCCAAAACCAATGTCGCTAGAATAAATTCCAGCTTCTTTGTTTACATTGATAAAGTGATCATCATCGTTTCGATATAATCTGTCACCTCCTAATTCATTCACTACACTTCTTAAGTTTTGAGTAAAATCAAAACTACCGACGGGTCTAAAGGAGTTATTCAACACATAGCAGTCTAAATCTCCGTCTAAATCATAATCAAAAAATACAGCATGAGTAGATAACCCAGCATCAGCTAGACCATAGGCTTTTGCTTCATCTTTAAAAGTTCCATTGCGTTGATTCACAAAAAGTTCATTCTCTGTTTCACTACCGTTTGCATTGCCGCTATTACAAACATAAATATCTAACCAACCATCATGATTGATATCAACCATTGTTATGCCCGTACTCCAATATTTTTTTCCTTTTACGCCTGCCTTTTCAGCAACATTCTCAAACTTCCAGTTTCCTTTGTTGATCAAAAGCTGGTTTTCTCCTTGATTAGATGTTAGGTATATATCATTTAATCCATCATTGTTTACATCTCCAATAGCAACACCACCTCCATTATAATAATTTCTAAAAGTAAATACATTCGTTCCACGTTTATCTTGTAATTGATTGATAAAATCAATACCTATATCCTTATTATCCTTTAAAGTGAATAATTTTTCTTGCTTTTTATTACACGATACTAAGAAAGAATAAAGTAAGAGGAGTGAAAAGATTGAGTGTTTAAACATTGTAGAAAAGCTATAAAACAAATGTAGCGAGTAAACTCGCTACATTTAAAATAAAA
>JBKJLB010000393.1:0-9652 GCA_046597075.1 Pelobium sp. | reverse complement strand
GTAGAAGATTACTGAATTTACGAATCATGTTTAGAGAAAGTGCTTGTTTATAATTGAGCACTTTGCTAACTGTTCCTTTATCTCCGTATGCAGTTGCAAGATCAATAGATTTGTAACCAAAATCTTCCATTCTGATCTTAATCATTTCAATAGGATCAACATCAGGAAGAGTGGAATTTTTACTTTCGTAATCCGAAATAAGATGTGCTAACAAAAGCTTCTCTTTATGATTTTCTGTGCCTTTTTGAGCATATTTCGTCTCTTCATACCTTTGAATTGCGACCTCATATTCTTGTTCACTCTCTATTAAAAACCATTTTGGAGCTGTTAATTTCATTTTATATTTATTTAAATTGTTTCTGCATTAATTTTGTCATACTCAGAATGCGTTCCAATAAATCTAATCTCAACGATTTCATCTTCATAATCAACTTCAACAATTAAACGATATTTATTACCCACAATTTTAAATCTCGCCCGATTATTTTTGATAACTTTTGCATTTGGGAAATCTAGTATTACGTCAGCACTTTTTTTCCATTTAGCATCCTTAACTACCTCTTTCCAGGTTCTTAAATTTTTACCTGAATCAGCATGTTTTTTAACAAACTGATTTTTTTTGAGTAAAAATAAAATCTTCATAGAATTTTGATAATGAATGCAAAAGTAACAAAAGTTGGCAAAAAACCAACAAATAATAAATGAAATTTAATCTAAAAACTAAACCTGATGGAAATAGATACTTGCCTTCCTAAAGGACATGTGGAATAGATGTGCTTAAGGCCTGAGGGCGTATGAATATACAGCAGGGCTATCGAAACCAAAGAACCACAGAACTGGTTTTTCTAAAATCAATACAACACCCTAAATTTTATCGTATGCTCAATTTTTCTTAGTTCCTTTAACAAAGATTTATCATAAACCGTATCAATATCAGTAATTACATAGCCAATGTTTGTTTTGGTCATTAAAAACTGTCCTACAATATTGATTTGATGTTTCGCTAAAACCTTGGTTATTTTAGACATAATACCCGGAACGTTTTTGTGGATATGAACCAAACGATGAGATTCGGCGATTTTAGGTAATTGTAAATTTGGGAAGTTGGCGCTCATGTGCGTGGTTCCGGTATTGATAAAATCAGCCATACGGCGGGCAATGAATGTTTTATTTGATGGATTAGCTTTTACACTATCAAAAACTACCATACCCATTTCGGTACAGATATCCAGATTGAGTTTTTCTTTTGCGATGCCGTAATAACCAATGGTTTTCAGTTTAACAGCACCTTTTAATTGCTCGTCAGAAATGTTTTCTCCATCGCCTAAAAGCAACATACCTACATCTTTCACATATTTTTCTTCGAAAGAAGTTTTATGACGGATAGAAAAGCCATCCTTTTTCAAAAGCTCAATACTTTCTTCAGGAACTTCACCAATCAGCAAACAAAGTATACGGTTTTTAGGATAAGAAATCGCCCTTGGTAAATCGCTCACATATAAAAATTCATCAAAACTTGGTGCCACATGATCGGCTTTTTCGGCCACCGTTTTGCGCTCAATATTTTCTGTAAAAGCGAAAAACTTTTTAATCATTCCCGATTCTTTCAATTGGAAATCAGAGTGACCATCACCAATACCATAAATATCGCCTGACAAGGGCATTTGCTTTAATAATTTTACTTTTCCATTTTCTTGCGAAAGTGGATTTTCAGCATCGTAACCTATAATGTTATCCTCTTTATCAAACACAAAAGTATTGGCATAAATATTTTTCTTTTTGATGTGATAAGGTGTAACTACTGGAGTGATAAACTCTTTAAATCCGCCAGAAACGATTAAAACTTCATCCGCATGTTTTTTAAAGAATAGCTTATTGCGTTGAAAAGATGAAGACACTTTTTTCTTTAAATGCTTAATCAGTAAGTCTAAATGGCTTTTATTTGCATTTAGAAGCTTCACCCTGCCAGCCAAACTTTCTGAAAAGGAAAGTTTACCTTCCATTGCTTGGTTGGTTAAATCTTCAATCTGTTGGTAGATGGATTCTCTTTCGGGATGGTTTTTTAAAGAAATTCGGGCTAACTCGTCTAGCGCTTCTACTTGTGTAAAAGTGCTGTCGAAATCTATGATGAAGTATGGTTTCAAAGTATATGTTTTAATGCCTTAAAATTGCACAAATGATTGTTAAAAAGCTAAATTTTTTAAGAATTAAGCAGATTTTAGACTATTTGCAATTTTGGTAATGCTTTCTTTTACGGGGATAAATTCTATTCCAATAGCATTTTTAATTTTCTGATTGCTAAATCTGCTCACCTTAGAAGCACTTTGAACGGTAGTTTTATTTAATCCTCCTTTGCTACCAGTAAATAAGTTTTTGAGTTGATTAGCTCGCCATGCTAATTTTAGCATCCAAGGTTTCAATGCTTTTTCTGGGGCAGTAATTCCAAATGCATTAGCAGAAACCTCGAATAAATCTTTGTATAAAATATTCTCAGCGTTGAGGATAAATCTTTCGTTAATGTTATCATTAGTCATTAATAGAATCATAGATTTAGCAACGTCTTTAACATCCACTAAACCAGTACCACCAATAGGATAATAGCTCATTCCTTTTCTAATGGTTTCAAATAAGGAGCCCGTTCCTTCTGTTCCGGCATCTTCCCCAATAATTAATGATGGATTAACGATTACCGCATTTAAACCTTCGTTAATTCCACGCCAAACCTCCATTTCTGCCCTATATTTAGAAACAGCATAGCCTTCGTGTTTCTCAAAACCTTCCCAAAAAAAAGTTTCATCTATTAACTCATCAGCTTTTGCATCCGCTAAAGTTGCAATTGAACTCACGTGAACTAGTTTTTCAATTTCGTTTTCTATGCATAAATTCACCACATTGGCAGTTCCTTCTACATTTACCTCTATTAATTTCTTTTTTAAAGAGGGCTCAAAAGAAACTAAAGCGGCGCAGTGATAAACGTTTGTAATTCCTTCAAAAGCGACTTCTAAATCAGAGAAATCTAAAATATCTGCGTTAAGCCATTCTATTTGTTGTTGATAAGGAATTAATTTATTGGGGATTTGAGAGCTTTCTCGTTTTATACACCTGATTTTCGATTCAACCTGTAAAAGCTGAACGACTAATTCTGCTCCTAAAAATCCGGTTGCGCCTGTTACTAAAATCATTTTAATAGGGGTTTCGTTGTAAAACTATTATTAAAAATGCAATTCATTAGATTTTTTTGAAGGTTTAACACATCATTTACAATTCAGTTCGAATTTTTAACTTTCATTTTAACAGAAAAAATGGATATTTGATAGAATTGTTTAAACTATGTCTTTAGCTGATTTCTTCTCGTCCGTTGATGTTTCAAAAATTACCCCAAAAGAAGGTTATTATTCCAGCCATTTAGGAGTAAAAACGACTTTTTATGAAGATGTTTTTCCAGATTTGGAAGAAGGAGGTTTTGATATTGCCATTTTTGGCGTTTTGGATGATAGAGGCGCAATAAATAATCAAGGTTGTTCTTTGGGTCCGGATTATATTCGCGAAAAGTTATACAGTTTAAATGAAGGACCTTTTAAATCTAAGATTGTTGATTTAGGAAATATCAAACCCGGAGAAAAAGTTTCGGATACCTACATCGCTGTTAAAATGGTTGCTGGCGAACTCATGAAAATGAATATTTTCCCTATTATTTTGGGAGGCGGTCAAGATTTAACTTATGCGCAATACATGGCTTATGAGGAGTTAGAGCAAAAAGTTGATTTGGTAATTATTGATTCTCATTTTGATTTAGATGAATCAGCAGAAGATACCATAGCCACAAATTCGATATCTTACCTCAATAAAATATTCTTGCATCAGCCTAATTACCTGTTCAACTTCTCAAATCTGGGTTATCAAACTTATTTTGTTAATCAAGATAGTTTAAGGGTAATGGATAGGTTGTTTTTTGATGCTCAGCGTTTAGGCGAAATAAGTGGTGCGGTACATATTGCTGAACCCGTAATCCGAAATGCAGACATGATTAGTTTTGATATTTCGAGTATAAGAGCTTCAGATGCGATGGCAAACTCAAATGCTGCCCCAAATGGATTTTATGGTGAAGAAGCTTGCCAAATGGCCAGATATGCTGGTTATAGTGATAAATTAACTTCCATTGGCTTTTATGAATTTAATCCGGCATATGACCAAAACGGACAAACTGCTATGTTAATGGCGCAAATGATTTGGTGCTTTTTGGATGGTTTTTATAATCGTAAGAAAGATATTCCGCTAAAGCCAAAATCAGATTATGTGATTTACAGAACCAGTCTAAAGGACGAAGCACATGAATTGGTATTTATAAAAAGTAAAAAAACTGATAGGTGGTGGATGCAAGTTCCTTACCCAACAATGGGATCAAAAAATGAACGTTTTCATTTAGTACCTTGCTTATATGATGATTATCAGCTGGCAGTAGCGGGCGAAATGCCTGATTTATGGTGGCGTACTTACCAAAAACTGAATTAAAATGATAAGAAAATATTTATTAGTCTTATTGGCTTTTGCTCCCATATTTGCATTTGCTCAAGCTAATTTTCACCTTAAAGGAGAAGTTAAAAACCTTTCAAAGGATAAGAATATTTATTTAATACATGTTGTAGATCAAGTTCAAAAACTAGATTCGGCAGTTGTAAAAAACGAAAAATTTGAGTTTAACATCACCGTTTCATCTCCAGCTTTCGCGGCACTTTTGTTAGATCAAAGTGGTACAGATCTTACCAGCAGAGATTCACCAAAAGATATTTATCGTTTTTTTGTAGCCGAAGGAAATGCAACTTTAGTTGCTGAAGATTCTATTGCAAAAGCAAAAGTTGCTGGATTGCCTATTTTTCAGGAACATGAAGATCTTTTAATAGTTCTAAGGCCTATTGAATTCAGTTTAGTAGACTTAAACAAAGAGTTTAACCTGCTTTCTCCTGATCAAATGAAAAAGGAAAACGTGGTAAAAGGATTTCAAGATAGATATCAAACCTTGATTGAGAATAGAAAAACAGCCATTGTAGATTTTATTAGGTCTAATCCTAATTCTTATGTTAGCTTATATACTTTAAATGGCGATTTGGCAGTAGATAATATGAATACCAATTTGGTAGAAGCTGGTTACAATAGTTTGTCGGCACAGTTAAGGAAAGATCTATTAGCGGTTTATGTTTCTCAAAAATTAGAGTTAGCCAAAACGATTGACGTAGGAAAAATAGCACCTGAGTTTGAAGAAAAAACAGCTGAGCAAATTCCAATTAAGTTATCAAGTTTTAAAGGTCAATATGTTTTGGTTGATTTTTGGGCATCATGGTGTGGCCCTTGTCGCCAAGAAAACCCAAATGTTTTAAGAGCTTACGAAACTTTTAAGGATAAAAACTTCACTATTTTAGGGGTTTCAATTGATGAAAACGCAAGCGCTTGGACTAAGGCAGTAAAAGCAGACGGATTGGTTTGGACTCAGGTTTTAGATAGAACACAGGCTATTTCTCAAACTTATGGAGTTGTTTCTATTCCAAGGAACTTTCTGTTAGATCCAGAAGGAAAGATCATTGCAAAAAACTTAAGAGGACCAGAGTTAATGGAAAAACTTAAAGAAGTTTTAAAGGATCAAAAGTCGAAAAACTAGTTTTATATAAAAAAACCAACAATTGCGAAGGCTAAACCAGCAACAGACACCCAAAATGCCTGTCGGTCAAAAATTAATCCTAAAACTATTCCTAATACCATAAGAACTCCGCCTCCGAGGATTAGGCCTTTTCCTTTTTGAGATACTTTTTGAGATAAGGCCTTTGCTATTCTATTTCCATTTTCTTTTTTTACTTCACTAACTATAACCGTTGGTTTTTTCAATTTCTCGGCTTTTGAAGTAGAATCAATTTGAGGCTGAGTTGAATTTCTAATTCTCAATTTCTCGTTTAAAGCTTCATTAAATTTTGCAACTGATTCGGCGTCTTCAAGTACTTTGTTTGAAGAATTATTTTGAGATGTAGAATTTGAATTTACAACCTTGTTTTTAGGAAGGATTTTTTTTGTAGTTGATATTTTAGACGAAGCTTTTGTTTTTGATTTCTGAAATACGGCATTAGAAGACGATTCTAATAAATTTTTCCTTTCATTTTCATCATCATTTACATCTTTGTAATAAATGGGCTCACTATTTTCCTGCATTTGGATTCTCTTGGCAACATTTATTACTTGATCTGTTCGAGGCATCGTGTTACTCACTAACATCATCTCATTAGGGATACTTTTAACCCTTTCGAAGCTTTGTTTGGCGTATAACATCATTAATAAAAATATGATAATACCGATGCTATATTTTTTTAAAATGATCATTTTTGGTTAATCTGTAAAAATAATAGCATACTAGATAAAGTTTTGAGTGGTATTTTCAAAAATGTTAGAAATCACCTAGTATCTAACAGAAAATCAATCCAGATTTATTTGTTTTTATTATTTCTGATGAGCTAATTTAGAGACTTTTAATGTACCAAACTAGCCAAAAATCTATAATAAGTCAAATCCAATATCTTTTCTAAAAGTTGCGCCATCGTAATAAACCCTTCCAGCATCGGCAGTTGCCTGCTGTAAAGCCGAAAAAAGATCATCCTGTAAAGTTGTAACGGCCAAAACTCTTCCGCCGTTGGTCTTTATCATTCCGTTTTCTAAATCGGTTCCTGCATGAAAAACCAAGCTTTCCTTTATGTTTTCTAAACCTGTAATCCCTTTCCCTTTGATATAATCACCTGGATATCCGGCTGAAACTAGCATTACGGTTGCCGCTGTTTTCGGAGAAACTTTTAAAGTATGTTCTTTTAATTTTTCATCAGCAACAGCTTTTAAAAGCTCCACAAAATCATTTTCAATTCTTGGTAAAACGCTTTCAGTTTCTGGGTCGCCCATACGGCAATTGTACTCGATTACATTTGGTACGCCATCGGTATTCATCAAACCAATAAAAATGAAACCTTTATAATGAATACCTTCTTTTTGTAAACCCTTTATGGTTGGGATGACAACTTGTTGCTCTACCTTTTTCAAGAAAACATCATCCGCAAACGGAACTGGCGAAACTGAACCCATTCCACCTGTATTTAAGCCCGTATCACCTTCGCCAATTCTTTTGTAATCTTTAGCGGAGGGTAAAATCATATAATCTTTTCCATCGGTCAATACAAAAACTGATAGTTCTATGCCTGTCAAAAACTCTTCAATTACTACCTTTTCGCTTGCCTCGCCAAATTTAGACTCAGCTAACATCAACCTCAATTCTTCTTGTGCCTCGGCTAAAGTCGTACAAATCAATACGCCTTTTCCTGCTGCTAAACCATCAGCTTTTAATACAACAGGCATCGGATGATGTTTTAAATAAGTTAAGCCTTCGGGTAAAGTTTCTAAAGTAAAAGTATGTGAAGCAGCAGTTGGAACGCCATACTTATCCATAAAAGCTTTTGAGAAATCTTTACTTCCTTCTAATTGTGCACCATCTTTTTTAGGGCCAATTACAGGAATTGCTTTTAATTCATCATGGGCTAAAAAGTAATCATGAATACCTTTTACCAATGGCTCTTCTGGACCAACTAAAACTAAATTTACATCATTTTTTAAAACAAATTCGGCAATTGCCTCAAAATCAGTCGTTTTTAGAGCTATGTTTTTTCCGTAGACACCTGTTCCAGCATTTCCGGGAGCTATAAACAAGTTTTTACATAATGGACTTTGGGAAATTTTCCAGGCAAAAGTACTTTCTCTGCCGCCCGAACCGAGGATGAGGATATTCATGTCTCAAAAATAGGATAAGTCTTTTACTTGAGCAGATTAAATGTGAAATAAGGTTTTTCTTTTTTAGAAAAGCAAAGCATTTGCTAAAAACTTCCGCTAGTCCGGCTGTACTTACAAGTCTGCTCACTCTTGTCCGGCGGGCTTTTCATCCCATCCGGTTTATTTAACAAAAACCATCACAACCAAAAAACGCTGACAGAGTTCGAAACCCTGTCAGCGTTTAAATTGATGTTGACTAATAAAAGACTAACTTATCTTACTGGTTTTGGAAACACAATAGCACTCTCGTGACCTTCGGCATCTACAGATTGTACGGCAAAAAAGTAATTGTCTTTAGAATACGGAATAGTCGCCGTAGTATCCGTTACGTAAATTTTCTTTTCCCAAAATGGAGAGGTGGTTTCACGCATTAGTATATAATAACCAGCTGGCTTTGCACTTTTGGGTGCTCCCCATTTCAAAGTTGTATTGTTTGTTAAATCAGAAGTAACGATACCCACATTTTGTGGTTCGGCAGGTGCTTTGGCAATATTTGCTAAAACCGCTAAATTCATTCTACATACTTTTTGGATATAAGTATAATCTGCAAAATCTGGCATATCACCAAAATCTCTTCCGTTTTCGTTTCTTACATTTTGGTGCTGGCGATCAAAATTCTCGTTCATTTCTGTAAAGCGAACTGCAGCAAAACCCTCTTGAGAAAAGGCAGTATGGTCGCCGCCACGTAGGTAACGGTCTCTTCTATAAATTAATTTTACATCTAATTGGTCCACATAGCGTTCAGCAACTTCTTTCACATATCTTGCAAATTCTCTTGCTGGGCTATCATTTTCGCCGCCAATAGCTATTCTTGTGCCACCTTCTGCTTTAGTTTCATTTACAGGAACACCTTCACTAAACACCCTTACCGAGCGGTTATCTTTTAAATTAGTTTCACCACCGTAAGTATTTCCGACAATGTCATTGGTAATCATGGCCACTACATTCCAACCTTCTGCTTTTGCTTTTTTAGCTAAATGAGCTGCACCGTACAATCCCTGTTCTTCACCAACAGCGGCAACGAAAACAATGGTTGCACTATATTTTTGTTGGCTCATTACTCTTGCTAACTCCATAGCAACTGCGGTTCCAGAGGCATCATCAACCGCACCAGGAGCTTTTGAAGTCGCGTCATTTGCATCCGAAGCTCTAGAATCATAATGTCCAGATACAATGAAAATTCGGTTGTCTGTTGGGTCAGTTCCTGGTAAAGTGGCAATCACATTTTTAAGGATGGCATCTTGTGTTACTCTTCTTCCATCTGCTGGTTGCACAAAAGTATCAAACTCAACTTTTAAGCGGCCACCGCTTTCTTTGCTATATTTTTCAAACTCACCCTTTATCCAATTACGGGCAGCACCAATTCCAGTAGTTTTGCTAACGGTATCGCTTAAAGTATGTCGAGTCCCAAAACTCACTAATTTTCTTACTGTTGCCTCTACATTTTTTGCAGCAACCTCTTCAATCATTTTTTTGATTTCAGGGTCTTGTTTTACAATGGTAGTTTGAGCTGATGCTTCAGCAAAAATGAAAAGCAGAATAAGTATTTTAAGATATTTCATGTTTTAGTTTTGTTAACGGTTACAATTTCTAAATTAATAACTAAAATGCAGGTAACAAGTTTGTTAAAGTTTAACTACATTAATTTATTTCAAATGAATAAATTTGGACTACATCAAAAACTCTTTAACATGAACAAAAAATCACTCATAAACGCAGCGCTATGTCTTTTTATAACCTCCGCTGTTGTGGCTCAAGATTCAGAAGCCATTCAAAAAATAAAAGACGAAGGTTTAAATCATTC
>JBKJLB010000375.1:0-2814 GCA_046597075.1 Pelobium sp. | reverse complement strand
GAAACACGTGAGCAAAATTTAGCCTCTTATTCAGAAACCATTACCAATTCGAATATTCAAGATTTCGAATTTAAATCTACAGTTAAGACCTGAGATTTAAATTCGAAATCTTGAATATTCGAATTGGTAATGGTTTCTGAATAAGAGGCTAAATTTTGCTCACGAGTTTCTGGAGCTATGCTTACCAAGAAATGATAAGCTTCTATCATTTTTGTACTCGTTTCCTCTGCGTTCACTTTTTCAATGGCATCTTGGAATTTATCTGGATGCCAAGTTTTCATCAAACTTCTGTAAACTGATTTTAATTCGGCAAGGGTTGCTTCTTCTGTTACTTCTAATAGCTTTCTGTAATCAACAATTTTTTTCATGCTTTTTATTCTTATTGTTGAAGGGCAAAGTTTATTCTAAGCGTTTTTCAAAATAATGCCGCAAAGTTAGGGTTTTAAAATTTTAAAAAAGCATATCTAATAAAAATAGCCCTGATTTGATGAGATGAAGATATTTCTAAACCGGATGGGAGCAGTTGTTTGAGCTCTTTTTATCCTTTTTTTTGAAAGCCTTAAAAAAGCGAGTGCGTACAGCCGGACTAGCGGAGGCTATGGAAAATTAAACTTGCTTTTCCAAAATTACTTCATCAACAAATTTGGATAATCAGTAATCACACCATTAACACCTAAAGTTTTAAGCTTCTCTATTTCTTCGGATGTGTTTACTGTCCAAGGAATAATTTTTATTTGCTGGTTATGACATTTTTGAACAAGTTCTTGAGTTACCAATCTATAATCAGGACTGTAAACGAAAGGCTTAAAACCTAAATCAATCAAATTTTCTTCAAAAGTTTTTTTGTTATCGATCAAATAAGCAGTTCTGATTGCAGGATATTTTTGATTCAAAACTTGTAAAGTCCGTTTATCAAAAGATTGAATAATCACATAAGGAGCAATCTTTTTCTCGAGGATCACCTTCATCAATAGCTGAATAAAAGTATCTGGATTGGGATGAAATATTCCATCTCCTTTTTCACTGCTTTTAGTTTCGATGTTGTAAAAAACTTGCTCTAATTTCCTGACTCTTATTTCAGATTGAACACTATCAATTAAATCTGACAGACGCGGAATATGAGTATTTAACTTTTGTTGCTCGGGGAATCTAGCGTAATATTTAGAGCCTACATCAAACTTTTTAAGTTCGACATAATCCATTTTATAAATAATGGTATTCGTCTCTTTTGAGATTTCATCTCCGCTTTGCTGTAAAATAAAATCGGGACTTAAGGTATCGTCATGAGTCACCACCACTTCACCATCTTTGGTAATGTGAGTGTCCATTTCTAAAGTATTTACACCAAAATTTAAAGCATTTAACATTGCTGGTATCGTGTTTTCGGGCATTAATCCCCTTCCGCCACGATGTGCTTCCAAATCAAACTCAGGAAATTTAGCGTTTAAAGGAGTCTTCATTGATTTGCATGAACCTAAAGTTATTAAGATTATGATCAAAAAGTAGAAATATTTAAATGACATTTCACCAGTGTTTTAAAATAGTTTATTGCTTCATAAAGTTAATCTAGTTTCAACTAATCCAAAATTAAATTGAATTAACCAAAATGTTGAAGAAGTTTGATTTTAAACCCATAAAAAAACCGTTCTGAGGTTATCAGAACGGTTTTTGAAACAATCGTAAATCAAAAATCTACAATCGTAATTTTATTAGTATCTGTAAGAATCTGATTTGAACGGACCTTCTACAGTTACGCCGATGTAATCAGCTTGGTCGTTACGTAATTCTTCTAGTTCTACGCCAATTTTAGCCAAGTGTAGACGAGCAACTTTCTCATCTAAAGTTTTTGGCAATACATAAACCTTATTCTCATAAGCTCCAGCATTAGACCAAAGTTCCATTTGAGCTAAAGTTTGGTTAGTAAAAGAGTTAGACATTACAAAAGATGGGTGACCAGTTGCGCAACCTAGGTTTACTAATCTACCTTCTGCTAAAACGATAACGTCACTTCCGTTGATAGTATATTTATCAACCTGAGGTTTGATTTCGATTTTTGATGCACCATGAGTTTTATTTAACCAAGCCATATCAATTTCGTTATCAAAGTGACCGATGTTACAAACAATCGCTTTGTCTTTTAAAGATTCAAAATGCTCGCTTCTCACAATATCTTTATTACCTGTAGCGGTAACAACAATATCAGCTTCTTTAATTGCAGTGTTTAATTTTTTAACTTCAAAACCTTCCATTGCAGCTTGCAAAGCACAAATTGGGTCAATTTCTGTTACTATAACTCTAACACCCGCATTTTTTAAAGAATCTGCTGAACCTTTACCTACGTCTCCGTAACCACAAACAACAGCTACTTTACCAGCCATCATAATGTCAGTTGCTCTACGTATAGCGTCAACTAAAGACTCTCTACATCCGTATTTATTATCAAATTTAGATTTAGTAACCGAATCATTGATATTGATCGCTGGCATTGGTAAAGTTCCTTTTTTAACACGGTCGTGTAAACGAAGAACACCAGTGGTAGTTTCTTCAGAAATACCTTTAATAGCAGCTGCTAACTCTGGGTATTTATCTAATACCATGTTGGTTAAATCACCACCATCATCTAAAATCATATTTAATGGCTCTTGTTTTTCGCCAAAAAATAAAGTTTGCTCAATACACCAATCAAATTCTTCTTCGTTTAAGCCTTTCCAAGCGTAAACTGCAATTCCTGCTGCTGCAATAGCCGCTGCTGCATGATCTTGAGTTGAGAAAATGTTACAAGAAGACCAAGTAACTTCAGCACCCAAAGCAATC
>JBKJLB010000128.1:0-5888 GCA_046597075.1 Pelobium sp. | reverse complement strand
ATGATTATACAATTGGCTATTTAAAAGGCGGAATGCCTGCTTGGATTGCTGCGGGTAAAGAAGTAGAAACTGTAAAAACTGTTTCTGCCGAAGAGCTGAAAAGTTTAGCCGAAAAAGAAAAGCTGGAAGTTTTGGATGTGAGAAAACCAGGAGAATACGATGCTGAGCATTTAGAATTTACGCTAAGTCGTCCGTTAGATTTTATTAACGATTGGACAAATGAATTTGATAAACAAAAGCCTTATTATTTGCATTGTGCTGGTGGATATCGCTCTATGATTACCTCGTCAATTTTAAAAGCCCGCGGATATAACGATGTAATTAATGTAGATGGTGGATTTGCATCCTTAAAAGATGCGGGTTTTGAGACTACAGATTTTGTTTGTAGCAGTAAAAAAATGTAGGGACAACCCTCGGGTTGTCCAATTGCAGGAAAACCCTTGGGTTATCCAATTGTAGGAAAAACCCTCGGGTTGTCCAATTGTAGGAAAAACCCTCGGGTTGTCCATTTTGGGTTGTCCAAAATTGGAATAATGTGATTAATTAAAAAACGGATAACCCGAGGGTTATCCCTACGAAATATTATATGTTAGAAATCATCAAACAACCTTGGCCTTGGTATGTGGCGGGTATTTTAATAGGTTTAACTGTCCCTGCTTTATTGCTCGCTGGAAACAAATCATTCGGCGTTTCCTCATCATTGAGGCACATCTGTGCAGCTTGTTTACCAGCAAAAATTCCATTTTTTAGTTACAATTGGAGAAAAGAAATCTGGAACCTTTTTTTTGTAGCTGGAATTTTAATTGGTGGTTTTATCGCTGTTCAATTATTATCAAATTCAGAGCCCATCCAAATTGCCGAAAGTACAAAAGCGCAATTAACAGCTTTAGGAATAAATGATTTTAGCGGGTTAATGCCCAACGATATTTTCGGGGTCGACCAAATCTTTACTTTAAAAGGATTGATTTTTATGGTGATTGGTGGTTTTATGGTTGGTTTTGGAACACGTTACGCTGGGGGTTGCACATCGGGGCATGCCATTATGGGCTTGTCTAATTTGCAATTGCCTTCGTTAATTGCCACCATCAGTTTCATGGTTGGCGGCTTCATCTCCACTTGGATTTTATTACCTTATATTTTTAAATTAATAGCATAATGGCCGAAGTAGAAGAATTTGCGATAGAACACCCTATGGAGTGCGAAGCACCAAATGATCAAATTAAAAAAGAGAGCTTATTCTCAAATATTAAATATTTATTACTTGGTATCGCTTTCGGGATTGTATTTGTAAAAGCCGAAATTATTTCATGGTTTAGGATTCAGGAGATGTTTAGGTTAGCGTCATTTCACATGTATGGTGTCATTGGTACAGCGGTAGTAGTTGGCGCAATTTCTATTTTCATGATTAAGAAATTCAACATCAAAACCATAGAAGGCGAAAAGGTAGTTTTTCATCCTAAAACCTTTAATAAAGGACAAATTTTTGGAGGAATAATCTTTGGCTTAGGTTGGGCCATAACTGGTGCCTGCCCCGGACCATTATTTGCTCAGATAGGTAGTGGCTTCTTAGCAATCATCGTTACTTTATTAAGTGCCATTGCTGGAACTTGGGTTTATGGAAAGTTTAGAGATCAATTGCCACATTAATAATTTTGAAACCAACAAAATATTATATCTACCGCCACATCATCGCTTTAACCTTCCTAGTTTTACTTGGTTTAAGATTCGGGAAAATGAAGGGTGTTTTAATTGTAATAGTCGTTTATTTGGCATTAAATATGGATGCAGTGAGTTGGGTTATTAATAAGTATTTTAGGGATGGAGATAGATAGTTAGTTAGTTAGGTTGTTAGTTAGTTATTTAGTTATTTAGTTAGTTAGTTATTTAGTTAGTTAGGTTGTTAGTTGTATACCCACGTAAATCTAAAACTAATAATATAATCACTAAAAAATATCCATCTAATCGCTTACCAACTAATCAATAACAAACCAAATAAAATGGGAAATTTTAAAGAAATCATCAGTCAAGATAAACCAGTTTTGGTAGATTTTTTTGCTACTTGGTGCGGCCCCTGTAAAGCCATGTCTCCAATTTTAGAAGATTTAAAAAAGGAATTAGGAACAGGGATTTCAATTATCAAAATAGATGTAGATAAAAATCCGCAGGCGGCACAGGCTTATCATGTACAAGGTGTACCTACTTTAATTTTATTCAAAAAAGGCGAATTAAAGTGGAGACAATCTGGTGTAGTGCCTAAGCAACAACTTTTAAATATTATTGCTAGTTTCGCAACATGAAATTTAAACCGTCGGACCATGTTAAATTAGCATTGATTTTATGCATAACCATTGGTCTTACACCTTATTATCCTATGCCTCACTCATACGAAAAGTTGAAATGGCTTTTTGATGGTGGTAATGGGATGCTACTTTTAGATTACTTCGATCTACTTTTTCATAACCTACCTTGGTTATATTTAATTTTCGCTACTATTTATTGGCGAAAAAAACGTCAAGAAAAAGAAAACTATTCTTAATTAAAACCAAGTACCAATACCTAACCCAACAGACTGAACATATATTTTTCCAGCTGCTAGCGAGAAATTATCAAAACTTTGATAATTGTAAAGGCCTTGTAAAAAATACCGACTACCTTTTTTGGTAGTTAAAATTCCACCCACAGCACCTTCATAAGTTAACCCTCTGTCATAACTTCTTGCAATCCCCACAGCGTATCCTAACCCTCCTTTTATAAAGAAATTTAACTCATCCGTTTCAATTGGTTTTGCCAAAAGATGCAAATTTCCTGAAAAAGCCAAGGTATTAAAGTTAGAACCACCTGATCCTGTACTTGATCTAAAGCTGCCGTTCTCTAGCCCAATACCAAAGCCAACTTTTGGTAAAGCTAAGCCAACAACAGTTTTGATATGTAAAGCGTTTATTTTGTTGCCTACAAAAGTCTCGTTCAAACCAAACGTATAGCTAATAGATGAGGTGTTAAAAAGTCGAGGTTTAATTTTTGATTTTGTATCCTCTTGAGCAAAATTTAATTTCGAAACAAGAAGTAAAAAGAAAAGTATTGAAAAATATTTCATGTGATTATAGATTTATGAAGTAAAGATATATAAAAGCCGTAATTAAGTGCTTTATCCCTCAAAATTACGTTATCTATATCCGCTTTTTTACCTTATGTTTGCAAACCGAACCAAAAAACGCTTGTTTGGATAACAATGCTGAAGCTCGACGAAATAAAAAAACCCATAGAAAAAGAGATAGATGCTTTCGAAGAAAAGTTTAAAACTTCGATGCAGAGTTCAGTACCTCTTTTAGACCGTATCACACACTATATTGTAAAACGAAAAGGCAAGCAAATGCGTCCGATGTTTGTTTTCTTTTCGGCAAATATTTGTGGTGGGATTACCGAATCTACTTACCGAGGGGCAGCATTAGTAGAATTACTACACACCGCTACTTTGGTACATGATGATGTGGTTGATAATTCTTTTGAACGCCGTGGGTTTTTCTCTATCAATGCTTTATGGAAAAATAAAATTGCCGTTTTAGTGGGCGATTATTTGCTGTCTAAAGGATTACAGCTTTCGGTTGATAATGGCGAATTTAAATTATTAAAGATAGTTTCTGATGCGGTACAGCAAATGAGCGAAGGCGAGTTGTTGCAGATAGAAAAGGTGAGAAGGATGGACATCAGTGAAGAAGTTTACTATGAAGTTATTCGTCAGAAAACGGCTTCTTTAATTGCTTCATGTTGTGCCGCTGGGGCTACATCTGCCGGAGCTGATGAGGATACCGTGAAGTTGATGCATGATTTTGGTGAAAAGGTTGGTATTGCTTTTCAAATCAAAGATGATTTATTTGACTTTGGTGTGGATGATGTAGGAAAACCAAAAGGAATAGATATTAAAGAGAAAAAAGTAACACTTCCATTGATATATGCACTAAATAAAGCTTCAAAAGCTGATAAGAAAAAAATCATTAATTTGGTTAAAAACCACAATGATGATGCTGTTAAGATAAATCAAATCATAGATTTTGTACACCAAAGCGGTGGATTGGCTTACGCCGAGGAGCAAATGATGAAATATCAAGCTCAAGCTTTTGAGATTTTAAATACTTTCCCCAATACAGAATCTAAAGCAAGTTTAGCCGATTTGGTACGTTTCACTACAGAAAGAAAGAAATAGATGAGTCACGAACTAATTTTCTTTGGTGGATTTACACTTTTCATCATTTTAATGCTGGCCCTTGATCTAGGGATATTCCAAAAACAAGAAAAGCCAGTTACTTTATCTCAAGCAGCGGTGATGAGTGCTATTTGGGTAAGTTTTGCAATTTGCTTTTATTTCTTTTTGAAAACTGAAGGGCAGGAGCTACACAATATCCAAAACCAAACACAGCTGGAGCAAATTGTAAAATCTAATCAGCATCAAATCAGTGTCAATTCTACTATTTTTCAGGAAAATCTTAATCGGTATAATGAGAATTTAAGTTTAGAATTTATTACAGGATATGTGATAGAGTATGCTTTGTCTGTGGATAATATCTTTGTAATGGTTCTTATTTTCTCTGCTTTTGGGGTGAAGGAGAAATATTATCACAGGGTATTATTTTGGGGAATTTTAGGTGCAATCATTATGCGCTATGCTTTTATATTTTTAGGAGCTACCTTGGTAAGTCAGTTTAACTGGATATTATATGTATTCGGGGCTTTTTTGATTTATTCTGGAGCCATGATGTTTTTCGGTAATGACAATGAAAAGATAGATCCCGATAATCATAAGGTAGTCAAGTTCGTATCAAAATACTTTCCTGTTTATCCCAAATTTGAAGGGAAAAAATTTTTTATTAAAGAGGGTGGGAAAAGGTTTATAACACCGCTTTTTTTAGTTTTGCTTATTGTAGAATTTACAGATGTAATTTTTGCAGTAGATTCTATCCCTGCAATATTTTCAATTACAAAAGATCCTTATATCGTTTTCTTTTCTAATATTTTTGCGGTGTTAGGATTGCGCTCAATGTTCTTTCTATTGGTAAATGTGATTCAAAAATTTCACTATCTCCAGTCGGGATTAGCCGTTCTATTGGTGTTTATTGGAGTAAAAATGTTAGCACATCATTGGCTAACCGATTGGGGCTTTACCACCATTCATTCGTTATTTGTGATATTAGGAATTTTAACTGTTAGTGTGGTGGCATCTTTGATTTTCCCTAAGAAAAATAAAAGCTAATTTTCTATAATTCCAAATTAATATCCTTTAATCCAACCGCCATCAACGGCTAATGATTGTCCGGTAATATAACTCGCTCTTTCACTAACTAAAAATGTGGCGGCGGCAGCAAATTCAGATGGGTTTCCAAACCGTTTCATCGGAATGGCTTCTTTTACCTCATTTACTTTCGGGTTTTTCTCTATTAACTCTTCCAAACGATTAGTGCTTGTATAACCTGGCATTAAGTTATTTACAGTAATCCCATAAGCTGCAACCTCATTAGATAGGCTTTTAACCAAACCTAATAGGCTTGTTCTTACCGCATTTGAAGAAATTAAATTATCCGCAGGTTGCTTTAAAGTAATAGATGTAATGGTTAAAATTCGTCCAAATCCTTTAGCTTTCATAGTTGGCAACACCTGCTGTATAATATCTACAGCACTTAAGAATAAAGAGTTATAGATATTTTTCCAATCTTCTAAGTTAAATTGCTCAAACGGCCCAGATGCTGGTCCGCCTGCATTGGTTACTAAAATTTCTATATTTCCAAAAGCTTTGACACTTTCTGTTACCAGATTTTTACGCTGCTTCTCATCGGTCAAATCACATTTAAAGGCTGCAACATGATTTGGTGCAATGACTTCGATTTCAGCCTTGGTTG